>CALGOD010000376.1 GCA_937957845.1 uncultured Nocardiopsis sp. | reverse complement strand
CTGCGCAACCACGGCCTGCACATCGAGATCCTCGGCGACCCGGACTCCCCCGTCAACCGCGGACGCCTGTGCCCCAAGGGGGCGGCGAGCCTCCAGCTCACCACCGGGTCCAGCCGGGAGGAAAAAGTCCTCTACCGCCGTCCCCACGGCACCGACTGGGAGGAACTCGACCTCGACACCGCCATGCGGATGGTGGCCGAGAGGGTGATCCGCACCCGCGAGGAGACGTGGGAGGACGAGTACCGCGGGCTGAAGGTGGCCCGCACCCTGGGGATCGCCAGCCTCGGTGGCGCCACCCTGGACAACGAGGAGAACTACTTCATCAAGAAGCTCCTGACCGCGCTCGGCGTCATCCAGGTGGAGAACCAGGCCCGGGTGTGCCACAGCTCTACCGTCGCGGGACTCGGAACGAGCTTCGGTCGCGGCGGGGCGACCATGTTCCTCCAGGACCTACAGAACTCCGATTGCATCGTCATCGAGGGTTCCAACTTCGCCGAGGCGCATCCCGTCGGCTTCCAGTGGGTCATGGAGGCCAAGGCGCGCGGGGCCGTGGTCATCCACGTCGACCCCCGCTTCAGCCGCACCAGTGCCCTCGCCGACCTCTACGTGCCCATCCGCGCGGGCACCGACATCGCCTTCCTCGGCGCGATCATCAACCACGTCCTGACCGAGGAGAAGTACTTCCGCGACTACGTGCTCGCCTTCACCAACGCCGCGACGATCGTCGGCGAGGAGTTCCAGGACACCGAGGACCTGGACGGCCTGTTCTCGGGGTTCTCCGAGGAGAGCAAGACCTACGACGTCACCAGCTGGAGCTACGACGGAGTGGAGGTCGCCGCCGCGTCCGGCAACCGCAACCAGCTGTACAAGACGCGGTCGGAGGCGGATGTCTCCATCAGCCATTCGGGACACCCCGAGCAGCAGGGCTCGGGGGGCGCGGTGCTCAGGAACGCCTCCAAGGAGGACCCGACGCTCACCGATCCACGCTGTGTGTTCCAGATCCTCAAACGTCACTACTCGCGCTACACGCCCGAGATGGTGGAGGAGGTCTGCGGAATCCCCCAGGAGACCTTCCGGCGTGTGTGCGACCACCTCACCGAGAACTCCGGCCGTGACCGCACCAGCGCCTTCTGCTACGCCGTGGGCTGGACCCAGCACACCGTCGGATCGCAGTACATCCGCGCCGCCTCCATCCTCCAGTTGTTGCTGGGCAACATCGGACGGCCCGGGGGCGGTATCCAGGCCCTGCGCGGGCACGCCAGCATCCAGGGTTCCAGCGACGTGCCGACCCTGTTCGACCTGTTGCCGGGGTACCTGCCCATGCCGCACGCCCACAAGGACCAGTCCCTGCCGGGCTACATCCGGGCCAACGGGCACCCGCACAAGGGCTTCTGGTCCAACATGGATTCCTACATGATCAGCCTGCTCAAGGCGTGGTGGGGCGAGAACGCGACCGCCGAGAACGACTACTGTTTCGACTACCTCCCCCGGCTCACCGGCTCCCACAGTCACTACGACACCGTCATGGCCCAGATCGCCGGAGACTGCAAGGGCTACTTCCTCATGGGTGAGAACCCGGCGGTGGGGTCGGCCAACAGCAGGGCCCAGCGCATGGGCATGGCCGAGCTCGACTGGCTGGTCGTACGTGATTTCTCGCTGATCGAGAGCGCCACCTGGTGGAAGGACGGCCCCGAGATCGAGTCCGGGGAGAAGAGGACCGAGGACATCGCCACCGAGGTGTTCTTCTTCCCCGCCGCCTCCCACACCGAGAAGTCGGGCACCTTCACCAACACCAACCGGACACTCCAGTGGCACGACCGCGCCGTGCTCCCCAAGGGGGACCAGCGCAGCGACCTCTGGTTCATGTACCACCTGGGACGGATCATCCGCGAGATGCTCGCCGACTCCGAGGACCCGAAGGATCGCGCGATCCTCGACCTGACCTGGGACTACCCGTTGGAGGAGGACGGTGAGCCCGACGCCGCCGCCGTCCTGCGCGAGATCAACGGCCACGACTCCGACGGCCGTCCGCTCAGTGTCTACACCGAACTGCGCGACGACGGGTCGACGTCATGCGGCTGCTGGATCTACTGCGGGGTCTTCAAGGACGGGGTGAACCAGGCGGCACGCAAGAAGCCCCACACCGAGCAGGACTGGATCGCCGCCGAATGGGCCTGGTCGTGGCCGGACAACCGGCGCATCCTCTACAACCGGGCCTCCGCCGACGAGAACGGGAAACCGTGGAGCGCCCGGAAGAGCCTCGTGTGGTGGGACGCGGAGCAGGGCAGCTGGGTCGGGCACGACACGCCCGACTTCGAGAACCGAAAGGCGCCCGACTACCGTCCGCCCGAGGACGCGGAGGGCGTGGCCGCGCTGAGCGGACGGGACGCCTTCATCATGCAGGCCGACGGCAAGGGGGGGTTGTACGCGCCGGCCGGACTCAACGACGGCCCGATGCCCACGCACTACGAGCCACAGGACACACCGTTCGTCAACCCCCTGTACGGACACCAGCGCAACCCGACGCGGCTGACCTATCCGCACGAGTACAACCTGTACCACCCCGACCCCGGCACACCGGGATCCGAGGTCTACCCGTACGTGGTGACCACCTACCGGCTCACCGAGCACTTCACCGCGGGGGGCATGAGCAGGTGGACGCCCTACCTGTCGGAGTTGCAACCCGAGTTCTTCTGTGAGATCGGGCCCGAGCTGGCCGAGGAACGGGGGCTCGAACACGGTGGCTGGGCCACCATCGTGAGCGCGCGCAACGCCATCGAGGCCAGGGTCATGGTCACCGACCGGATGGTCCCGCTGAAGGTACAGGGGAAGGTGCTCCACCAGATCGGCCTGCCCTACCACTGGGGGCCCAACGGGTACTCCACCGGTGACGCGGCCAACGAGCTGATGTCCATCTCCTTGGACCCCAACGTGCACATCCAGGAGGTCAAGGCGCTCACGGCCGACATCCGGCCGGGCCGTCGGCCCAGGGGGCCCGAGCGCCTCGCCCTGGTGAGGGAGTACCACGCGAGGGCCGGAATCACGGAACAGACGGGACTGGAGGTGTGAGGGTGTCCGTGGACAGCAGTGGGAACGGCAGGCCCGAGCGGGTCGGTTTCTTCACCGACACGAGTGTGTGCATCGGTTGCAAGGCCTGCGAGGTCGCCTGCAAGGAATGGAACATGGTTCCCGAGGACGGCCTGGACTTCACGTCCATGTCGTTCGACAACACCGGTCGGTTGAGCGCCGACACCTGGCGTCACGTCGCCTTCGTCGAGCAGCGCGAACCTCTCGGTTTCCAGGACCCGGGCGTGGGTCGCCCCGCGCCGGTCGACCTGGGCATGCCGGCCTTCGAACTGCCCGGGGCCTCCACGGGGGCCGAGGAACGCGGTGACTTCCGCTGGCTGATGTCCTCGGACGTGTGCAAGCACTGCACCAGTGCCGCCTGTCTGGACGTGTGCCCGACCGGTGCGCTGTTCCGGACGGAGTTCGACACCGTGGTGGTGCAGGAGGACATCTGCAACGGCTGTGGATACTGTGTGCCGGCGTGTCCCTACGGGGTCATCGACCGGCGCGAGGGGGACGGCCGGGCCTGGAAGTGCACCCTGTGCTACGACCGGCTCGGTGACGGACTGGAACCGGCCTGCGCCAAGGCCTGCCCCACGGAATCGATCCAGTTCGGCGATCTGGACGAGTTGCGTGAGCGCGCCGAGAAGCGCGTGGAGGACCTTCGGGAGGCCGGGGTGTCCTCCGCCCGCCTGTACGGAGAGGACCCGGCCAACGGGGTGGACGGCGCGGGCGCCTTCTTCCTGCTGTTGGACGAGCCGGAGGTCTACGGACTGCCGCCGGATCCGGTGGTGACCACCCGGGACCTGCCGTCGATGTGGAGGCACGCCGGTGTCGCGGCCGCCTCACTGCTGGTCGGAGCGGTCGCGATGTTCGCGGGGAGGCGCTGATGAACAGGTCGGAGGTGACCAAGGAGGGCATCCGCGGGAAGCAGCCGGGCCGGGAGGCGATCACCGGGGCCGCGGACATCGTCGGAGCGGAGCAACGCCGTCAGAGGGGGGAAGGTCGTGGACGAAAGGGCCGCGGAGAGCCCACGCGCGTGCCCGACGCCGAGTTCCAGTCCTACTACGGCAAGCCGATCCTCAACCAGATCGTGTGGGAGGCCCCGGACATCGGCGGGTACCTGTTCCTGGGGGGTCTGGCCGGCGCCTCGTCGGTACTCGCCGCGGGCGCCGAGCTGACCGGACGTCCGGCCCTGGCCCGACCGCTGAAGTACACCGCCCTGGGTGCGATCTCCGGTTCCACGGCGGCGCTCATCCATGACCTGGGGCGGCCCGAACGCTTCCTCAACATGCTGCGTGTGTTCAAACCGACCTCGCCGATGAGCGTCGGATCGTGGATCCTCCTGGCCTACGGTCCCCTCGCGGGGATCTCCGCGGTGACCTCCCTCACCGGCTGGTTTCCCCGGATCGGCCGCGCGGCCACGCTCGGCGCCGGGGCGGTGGGTCCACTCGTCGCCACCTACACCGCGCCACTGGTCTGCGACACCGCCGTGCCCTCCTGGCACGACGGCTACCGGTACATGCCGTTCGTCTTCGCCTCCTCGGCGGCCGCGGCCGCAGGGGGGATGGGACTGGTCACCGCTCCCCTGGACCAGAGCGGGCCCGCGCGCCGCGCCGCCGTGGGCGGAGCCCTGGTGGAGAGCGTGGCCTCTAGCGTCATGGAGTACCGCATGGGGCTGTCCGGAGAGCCCTACCGGCGAGGGCGGGCGGGCGCCTTCATGCGCGCCGCCAAAGCGCTCACCCTGGCGGGGGCCGCCGGAGCGGTGATCGGTCGGCACAGCCGACTGGCCTCCGCCGTGAGCGGCGCCGCCCTGGTCGCCGGGTCGGCCTGCACCCGGCTCGGGGTCTTCTACGCCGGGACGCAGTCCGTCGAGGACCCCAAGTACACGGTGATCCCGCAGCGCCGACGGCTGGCCGAGAGGGAGGCCGCGAGAGGAGAAGGGGAGGACGGTGTCAGCGTTCCCCAGGCCAGGGACTCCCAGGACTGACACGGTGAAGCGTTCCGTCGGGGCGTGACGCCGACCGAACGTCGAGACGGACCGAGGGCCCGGTTCCCACGTGGGAACCGGGCCCTCGGCGTACGGGTGGTCCCCGTACGCCGAGGGACGCCGCGGACCCCGTTCACGCAGACGGGAAGGTGTCCCGGCCACTTGTCCACGATGGTCAGTGTTATGAGTCACACCAGTGGACGTTCTGCCTGAAGAACCCCGGCGGTTGTCGACGTTTTCTTTATTTTTCTCCCGATGTAGCGAACATATGGCAGGAAACCCCACCATATGTCTGTACACATCTCTCTGACATTGGAGGTTGGAAGCCATGGCTGATGACCGGGATCTTCTTCCCTCCGAGCAGCCCGTGCAGCTGCTCGACGAGACCGGGAGCCCCGTGGCCGGGGCCGCTCTGCCCTTCCCGGACTCGGAGCGGCTGCTCGCCGCCTACACCTCCCTGGTGATCGGCCGTCGCGTCAACGACCAGGCCAGTGCCCTCGTTCGCCAGGGCCGCCTGGCCGTCTACCCCTCCTCACACGGGCAGGAGGCCTGCCAGACGGGTGCGGCCATGGCTCTGGAGGAGGGTGACTGGCTGTTCCCGACCTACCGCGACACCGCCGCCGTGGTCGCGCGCGGAGTGGACCCGGTGGAGGTCCTCACCCTGCTCAAGGGCGACTGGCACGCCGGCTACGACCCCTACGCGCACCGGGTGGCGCCCCAGGCCACACCCCTGGCCACCCAGCTGCTGCACGCGGTGGGCGTCGCACACGCCGCACGCCTGCGTGGCGAGGACACCGTGGTCATGGCGTTGTGCGGGGACGGGGCCACCAGTGAGGGCGACTTCCACGAGGCGCTGAACTTCGCGGCCGTGTTCAAGGCTCCGGTGGTGTTCTTCGTGCAGAACAACGAGTACGCCATCTCCGTCCCCCTGGCCAAGCAGACCGCCGCCCCGTCCCTGGCCCACAAGGGCGTCGGCTACGGCATGAAGGGCGAGCGGGTGGACGGCAACGACACACCCGCGGTGCTCGCCGTGCTGGACCGCGCGATGGCCGCCGCACGCGCCGGTGAGGGGCCCCAGTTGGTGGAGGCGCACACCTACCGGATGCAGCCGCACACCAACGCCGACGACGCGAGCCGCTACCGCAGCCAGGAGGAGGTCGACCCCTGGGAGGCGCGTGACCCGCTGTTGCGCATGGAGACCTACCTCAAGCGCAAGCGCGTGCTCACCAAGGCCCGCATCGCGGAGATCACGGAGAAGGCCGAGGCCGTGGCCACCGCCATGCGCGAGGGCATCGCCAAGGACACCGACCCCGAGCCCGCCGAGCTGTTCGCGCACGTGTACTCCACCCCCACACCGCAGCTGGACGAGCAGGCCGCCTTCCTGGCCGACGAACTGAGCAGAGAGGGCACCCACTGACATGGCGACCGATTCCACCAAGCTCTCCATGGCGCAGGCCCTCAACCAGGCTCTGCGCGACGCCATGACCGAGGACGAGACGGTGTACGTCTTCGGCGAGGACGTCGGCCCCCTCGGCGGCGTCTTCCGTATCACCGACGGGCTCACCGCCGAGTTCGGCGAGGATCGTTGCTTCGACACCCCGCTCGCCGAGTCCGGCATCGTGGGCATGGCCGTGGGCATGGCGATGAACGGCATGCGCCCGGTCGTGGAGATGCAGTTCGACGCCTTCGCCTACCCCGCCTTCGAACAGATCGCCAGCCACGTGGCCAAGACCCGCAACCGCACCCGCGGCCGGGTCGGCCTGCCCATGGTCATCCGCGTCCCCTACGCGGGCGGCATCGGCGGTGTCGAGCACCACTGCGACTCCTCCGAGGCCTACTACGCGCACACCCCCGGTCTGACGGTGGTCACCCCCTCCACCCCCGCCGACGCCTACTTCCTGTTGCGTGAGGCGATCAGGTCCGATGACCCGGTCGTGTTCATGGAGCCCAAGAAGCTGTACTGGGGCAAGGACGAGGTCGACATGTCGGCCCCCGAACCCCCCATCGGCAAGGCCGTGGTGCGCCGCCCCGGTACCGACGCCACGCTCATCGCCTACGGGCCCTCGGTGTCCACCGCGCTGGAGGCCGCCGAGATCGCCCAGCAGGAGGGCCGCAGTCTGCAGGTGGTGGACGTGCGCTCCCTGGTGCCCTTCGACGACGCCACCGTGTGCGAGGCGGTGCGCTCCACAGGTCGTGCCGTCGTGGTCGCCGAGGCCAGCGGGTACGCCAGCGTCGCCTCGGAGATCGTCGCGCGCGTGACCGAACGCTGCTTCCACTCCCTGGCCGCACCCGTGCGCCGGGTCACCGGCTTCGACATCCCCTTCCCGCCGCCGAAGCTGGAGCGCTTCCAGCTGCCGAGCGTGGACAGGATCCTGGACGCCGTCGACGACCTTCAGTGGGAGGACCAGTGACGACGCAGATCTTCGAACTCCCGGACCTGGGAGAGGGACTCACCGAAGCCGAGGTGGTGCGCTGGCTCGTCGCCGTCGGCGACACCGTGGCCATCGACCAGCCGATCGTGGAGGTGGAGACCGCCAAGTCGATCGTGGAGGTCCCCTCCCCCTTCAAGGGCACCGTCAGCGTGCTGCACGGAGAGGAGGGCCAGGTCCTGGAGGTCGGCAAGCCGCTGATCAGCGTGGACGGCGACTCCTCCCCCAAGCCCGCCGCCCCGGTCTCGGTGGAGGGAGAGCGGTACCGGGAGGAGGAGCGCGCCGGAGCGGGGTCGGGGAACGTGCTGATCGGTTACGGCACCCCGGACGCGAGCGCCTCCGGGCGCCGTCGCCGCCCGCGCAAGAGTCCGCCCGCGCGGCCGGTCCAGCCCGCCGCGCCCGCGTCGGCGACGGCCCCCGCCGTCAAGCGCCCTCCGCTGGTCACCTCGCCCTTGGTCCGCCAGATGGCCCGTGAGGCCGGGCTCAGGGTCTCGGAGATCACCGGCAGCGGTCCGAACGGTCTCATCACCCGGCGCGACGTGCGCGAGGCCATCGAGGCGGCCCGGGCCGTGCCCGCTGCTCCGGTCACCACCGCGAAGCCCGAGCCCGTTCCCACGGGCGCGGTGGACTCGCGCACGGGGCTTGTCGAATCCCAGCGTGTGCCCATGAGCGGTTTCCGCAGGAGCGTGGCCGAGTCGCTGTCCCGCAGCCGCAGGGAGATCCCCGAGGCGACGGTCTGGGTGGACGTGGACGCGACCGAACTGGTCCGCCTGCGCCAGTCCGACCCGTCCGGCCCCGGCCTGCTGTCCTATGTGGCACGGTTCGTGCTCGCGGGCCTGCGCGCCTATCCCGAGCTCAACGGGCTGGTGGACGCCGAGCGCGGCGAACTGGTGCAGTACGACGGTGTGAACCTGGGCCTGGCGGTGCAGACGGATCGAGGCCTGGTCGCCCCGGCGGTGATGGGCGCGCACCGGCTCACCACGATGGAGCTGGACGCCGAGATCAGGCGACTCACAGCGTCGGCCCGGGAGGGCAAGGCGAGCCCTGCGGAGATGACCGGAGGCACCTTCACCCTCAACAACTACGGATCGCTGAGGGTGGACGGCAGCGCCGCCATCATCAACCACCCGCAGGTGGCGATCCTGGGCCTCGGCCGGATCATGGACCGGCCGTGGATCGTGGACGGTGAGCTGACCGCCCGCAAGATCACGCAGCTGTCGTTCGCCTTCGACCACCGCGTGTGCGACGGCGGCGCCGCCGCGGGCTTCATGCGCGTGGTCGCCGACGCCATGGAGAACCCGGCCGCGGCCATCGCCCGCCTGTAGGCGGAGCCGGGTTCGGAGCGGACGTCTGAGCGGACGTCGGAATGGACGAGCGCCCCGGGGAGTCGGCCCCCGGGGCGCTTCCCTCTTCTTTTTTTGGGGGGAGTTTTTTTTGGGGGGAGTCGCGGTCTGCCCCTTCCCCCGTGATCTTGCTCCCAGCGTCACTGGGGGCGCTCGGGAGTGACGCCCGGAGCAAGATCACGGGGAAAGGCGTGCTTCTTCGGGGTGTGCGAGCGCTGGCGGAGTGGATCAGTGGATCTTGCTCCTAGCGTCACTGGGGGCGCTCGGGAGTGGCACCCGGAGCAAGATCACGGGGAAGTGCCGGGCGGGTCCCCGCCCACAGAGGAGAACAGGGGCCCGCCCGAGGACCCGTCACCGGCCGGCGCGAGATCTTCCGGCCCGCGCCCGCCGTCATCCAGTCGAGTCCCTCACCCGGTTTTCCATTATCCCTTAATCCAGGATACGGATGGCCGGAACTGTGATGAAAGTTTCCATCCAGCCGCTTCCTTTTCTACCCCTTCGATCGGATTTCGAACCCTCAGAACGCCATAGGCGGATTCAGGGGCTTTCCCGAACGTCCTCGAACTGTTCCGAACGAAGCCGAACGGCAAGGGAGCCTGTGGGTGACGAGAAGGAGTTAACGTGACTTGCAAAGACAACACGGCCTTATTCGGACATACCTTCGATTTTGGCGTGGT
>CALGOD010000375.1 GCA_937957845.1 uncultured Nocardiopsis sp. | reverse complement strand
GGATCTGGGTCAGCGGGTCGTAGGTGTACAGGCCGTCGGCCACGGTGCTCCGACTGGTCACGGACCAGCGCAGGACCCGGCCGAGTCCCAGTTCCCGGGCGATCTGGTGGGCGAGACTGGACTTGCCGACCCCGGGCGGCCCCACCAGCAGCAGAGGGCGCCTCAGGCAGATCGCCGCGTTGACCTTGTCCAGCAGGCGACGACGGTGCGGGCCGAGGGGGACGGGCGTGTTCCAGAGCTGGACCGGGCCCAGATGACGCTCGCTGTCCGTACCGGTCCGCAGGGCTTGGGGACCCGGATCGTAGAGGACCGGATCTCCGTCGGTCCCCTCAGGATCGGCTCCCCCGCCGTAGACGCGCCAACTGGGCGGTGGGGGCAGCCGGGTGGCCACGTCGAAGTGGGCGCGCGGTCGACCTGTGCCGTGGAAGATCCACCATTCCGGCGCGGAACTACTCGATCCGGGTTCGGCTGGTGTGGTCATGGCAGGCCCTTCGAGCCGCGCCCAAGGGGGCTATCGGATGCTGTGCGTGGTCATCTGTCGGGGGTCGGGCAGAACCGGAAGGGAGTCGTGGTAGAAGACGGCGACCTCGAAGCATTCTTCGATGTACCCGGTATCGCCGGCCGAAACGCCTCCCGATCGTGATTCGTGGAGTGCTTTCGGCAACTCCCGTATTCTGTCGGGTGACACTTTCACCTCCCGCCCCACCTTCCCCAGATTGAGCCATGGCCCGATTCCCGGGCCGTGAGAGGCGGAACGCCACACCACAACCGGAACTCCGACCTTGATGGCCGCCCAGACCGTCATATGACACTCATCCAGATGTGAGGGGACGGAGAGGACCAGAATTCTATCGTCCTGTAGTCGCGGGGCCAATGGCTCCCGATAGGTACGACCGTCTTTCCTTGTTCGTATTTCGGGCTCGTGCGCGGTGTCCAGGTGCCGGACCTCGCGCGCGTCATCAAGGCTCCGCCACCGCCGGGCACAGGTCAGCCTGGCCGGGGCCGTGTCCGCACGGGCCTCGTCCACCAGCTCCTCGGCCCGGTAGACCACTTCGGCCCGGGCTCCGAGCCGGTGTCCGTCCTTCCCGGCCGCCTGCCAACGGTCGGCCTCCAGGACACGCAGCAGGTCCATCCGGGCGACCAGTTCCACGCGCACGCCCTCGTGGTGGCCGACCCGATGGTCCATCTCCATGAGGGTGAGCAGGCCGCTCACGTGGTCCGCGAGGTTCTCCGCCGCCAGTCTCGGGGCCTGACCGTGGAAGCAGAAGTCGGGCTCCTGTCCCCTCCTCTCGCTGAGCACCGTCCAGTAGTCGATGTCGTAGCGCTCCCTTTGCTCGGACTGAGTGATGTGGACCACCAGCCGTGCGGGCACACGTGTCCCCGGTGGCATGGTCGGCCGGTCACGACGCCCTCCTCCCCAGAGGAGGAGCAGTTCCCCACAGGAGGGCAGGGGGAGGTAGGAGGGCAGGAGCGAGCAGAAGACCCGCAGGGGAGGCTCACCGTCCCGGGGCACGGACATCTCGGCCAGGTCCACGAACCTGTCCCAGGCCGTGTCGGGCGGCGCCTCGCCGGGGGCGAACCGGTCGGACCTGGCGGCCTCGAAGGCCTCGGCGACCACTGCGGGGGCGTGCCCCCGCAGTTCCTCGCGCACGAGGCAGACGTCGGCGGGGGTGGCTTCCTCGGGAAGCAGGTGGACGAGCTGTTCCCACTCCTCGACGTGGAGCAGGGACTCGGCGGCCCGGGCCACCTCGCGTGAGCCGCGTCCGCCCTCCTCCAGGTACAGGATCCAGCGCACGAGGCAGCCCAGGCGCATCTGGTCCCGGCACAGACGGACGAGCTCCCTGGCGAATCCGACCGCCGAGGCGTCCAGACGCAGGTTCCGCCGGATCCTGGTCGGCAGTTTGTGGACCAACTGCTCGCGCGACTCCTGGATGAGGACGTGTCGGATCTCGCACAGCGCGTCGACGAGGGTCTCGTCGTCCTCTGGTGGGAGCGGCACCCCGGTCCCGCTCAGTGGGATGCGTCCCTCCGCCGGGGCGGTCACCTCGCTCACCTCGCCGTCTCCTCCAGGAGCGCCGCCTCCTCACGGACTCTGAGCATGCTCGCGCTGCCCTCCTCCCGTTCGTCGAGGAGGCCGAGGACCTCGCGGAGCAACCCGTACTCGTTGTGGGCGAGGGCCACCAACTGCGAGGCGAAGACCTGGATGTCCTGGTCCGCGCGGAGTCTGCGACGCAGACGGGGGTCGAGCGCCATGTAGAAGTCGCTGCGCAGGTCGGGCAGGAGCAACGTACGCAGGTCGGTCATCGCCCTGGCGGTGCGTGTGAGCGCCTCCCTCGCACCGGTCGCGGCCCCGCCCGTGGCCGGTGCGCTCCCCGGAGACGGCCACACCCGGGGAATCGCCTCCATCGGGATCATCCATCCCGCCCTACCGTCTCCCGACGCCTCACAGACGAGGCCGAGGAGGGTGTCGGCCCTCTCCCCCCGCACGCCGCTGCCACTGAACCCGGGCAGGACCGTGAAACCCGCGGTGGAGTCGACGTCGATCTGGACGTTGCCGTGGCGGCTGCCGCCCGTAC
>CALGOD010000374.1 GCA_937957845.1 uncultured Nocardiopsis sp. | reverse complement strand
TGGGTCATGCCAGCGAAGGAAGTCGTGGGAACCGTCACCGGCGGTGTGCTCCCGCGCACCGGGGAGGTCCCCGGCCGCGCGCCCGGCGCACACCCTCGGTGCCGCTCTCGGCCGTGCGGCCCTCGTCATCTCCGGCGAAGGGACACAGTCGTGAAGCAGAACACAGCCAGGACCGGCTTCTGGTGGGAGATCCTCGACCGGTTACGGAACTGGCGCACGGTCGACATCGTCGTGGCCGCGGTCCTCGGCGTCGCCGTCGGCGTCGTCTTCTGGCTGTGGAACATCGTGTGGTCGATCGCCTCCCCGCTGTTCCTGGGCTTTCCACCCGCCCAGGCCGTCCTCTACGGCATGTGGCTGATCTCCGGGGTCCTCGGAGGGTTGATCATCCGCAAACCTGGAGCCGCCCTGCTCCCCTCCGTCGCCGCCGCCTCGGTGTCGGCGATCCTGGGCACGCAGTGGGGGATCACCGTCCTCCTGGAGGGCGCACTCCAGGGACTCCTGCCCGAGTTGGTCTTCCTCGCCTTCGGCTACCGGCGATGGGGCATGGGGGTCGCCGTGCTCGCGGCGGCGGCCGCGGGACTGTCCCCCGCCGTCCGCGACAACCTGGTCTACTACGTCACCTGGCCGCTCCACTTCCAGATCGTCTACGGCGTCATCCTGCTGATCAGTGCCGCGCTCATCGCGGGTGTGGGAGGCAGGTTGCTCACCACCGCCCTGGCCCGCTCCGGGGCCCTGGCGCCCTTCCCGTCGGCGAAGGGCTGATCCGTGACCGATACGGGGAAGGGCGGCCGCGCGGCGGGAGCGCGAGTGGAGCTGTCCGGCTGGGGATGGCGGCACTCCGGGCGCACGGAGTACGCGCTGCGCGGTGTGGATCTGACCATCGAACCCGGTGAACGCGTACTGCTGCTGGGAGCGTCGGGAGCGGGCAAGTCCACCCTGCTGCACGCACTGGCCGGCCTGACCGGCGATGACGCCGCCATCAGCGGGGACCAGGAGGGCACCCTGCTCGTGGACGGGGGACCGGCCGATCGAAGCCGGGGCGCGGTCGGCCTGGTCGGCCAGGATCCCGAGACGCAGTTGGTCATGGCGCGTGCGGGCGACGACGTGGCCTTCGGCCTGGAGAACCTCGGCGTGGACCCGGGATCGATCCGGCCACGAGTCCACGAGGCATTGCGCGCCGTGGGCTTCCCGTACGGGCCCCGCCACTCCACCGGCGCGCTCTCAGGCGGGGAGAAGCAGCGCCTGGCGCTCGCGGGAGCGCTGGCCATGCGCCCGCGCCTGCTGCTGTTGGACGAGCCCACCGCCAACCTCGACCCGGAGGGAGCCGAACTCGTGCGCGGCGTTCTCGGGCGCCTGCTCGCCGAGACCGCGGCGACCCTGGTCCTGGTCGAGCACCGTGTGGCCGACGTGGTCGGTCTGGTGGACAGGGTCGTGGTCGTGGAGCCCGGCGGGGGCGTGGCCGCGGACGGTGACCCCTCCACCGTGTTCGCCGAGCACGGGCGTGCGCTGGCCGCGCGGGGGGTGTGGGTGCCGGGGAGCGAGCCCGAACCCGTCCTGTCGGCGGCGCCCGGCGGAGGAGCGCGGTTGGAGGCCGTGGGGGTGGCCGCGCGCACACCCTTCCAACTGGGCGCGCGTTCCACGCCCCGGCGTGTGGTGCTCGAGGGCGTGGACCTCACGATGCGCGCCGGGACCGCGACGGCCCTGACCGGTCCCAACGGCGCGGGCAAGTCCACGCTGTTGACCATGCTGGCCGGGTTGTCCGGTCCCCATCGGGGGCGGGTGCTGCCGCACGGGCCGTTGGCCGAGGTCGACCGGCGCCCACTGGTGCGCTGGCCGGCCCGGAGGCTGGCCCGGCACGTGGGAACGGTCTTCCAGCATGCCGAGGACCAGTTCGTCACCACCACCGTCCGCGACGAACTGAGGTTCGCCCCCCTACGGGCCGGGATGGGCGAGAGCGAGACCGACGCCTGGGTGGACGAGTTGATGTGGCGGCTGCGCCTCACCACGCTGGCCGACGTGCACCCCTACACCCTCTCCGGAGGGGAGAAACGACGGCTGTCGGTGGCCACCGCACTCAGTTCCGGCCCCTCCCACGCACCTGACGTGTTGGTGTTGGACGAGCCGACCTTCGGTCAGGACACCCGTACCTGGACCGAGCTGGTGGAGTTGCTGGGAGCTCTGAGGGCGGAGGGCAGGGCCGTGATCATGGCCACCCACGACGACCTGCTGTTGCGGCATCGGGCGGACGGGCGGGTGTACGTGGGGGGGGGACGCGCCGTGTGCGGGGACGCGGACCGTAAGGAGCGGGCCCCGGCGGGGAAGCGGACCAGGAGGGCCCATGACTGAGCGTCGATCCCCGGGCGGGGACATGCTGACCCTGGACACGCCTGAGGACGGTGGGATCCGCTACTGGTTGGTCGGGCTCAACCCCGCGGCCAAGCTGCTCGCCGCCTTGACGCTGAGCATCGGTCTTCTCCCGGCCATGGACGCGGTCACCGGCGGTGTGGTGCTGGTGGGCATCCTGTTGCTCCTGCCGTTCAGCGGGATCGACGGGCGTACCCTGCTCGTCCTCGGCACGCCCTTCCTCCTCATGGGTCTGTCCAGCGGGTTGGTCAACTACCTGTACGGCGAACACGGGGTGGAGGGCGCCCTGGGGGCGGCGGTGCGCCTGCTGGCCATCGCCCTACCGGGTCTGCTCGCGGCCGTGAGCAGTGACCCGACGGAGATGTTCGATGGACTGGTGCAGCGGCTGAAGGTCCCCGAACGACCCGCCATGGGCGTGCTGGCGGCGCTGCGTCTCATCCCGTTGCTCGCGGACCAGTGGCGCACCATCACCCTGGCACGGCGGGCACGGGGACTGGAGGCCGGATACGACCCGGTACGGGCGGTCACGTTGTTCTTCGGTCGTCTGTTCGCCCTGCTGGTGCGCTCCATCCGTACCGGCACACTGCTGGCGACCGCGATGGACGCCCGTGCCTTCGGGACCGGCCCGCGCACATGGGCCAGACGGAGTCACTGGCGGATCGCGGACACGGCGCTGCTCGTCGGCACGGTCCTGCTCCTGGGGGCGGCCTACACGTTTTCCGCCCGATCGGGCACCCTGGTGCTGCTCTTCTCCTGAGACAGGTGGTAGGCAGTTCCGGACGGTGAAGTCGAGATGAACGAGGTGGAGACCGTGGGCGAGTTCGTTCGAGTGGAGAAGGACCCGGACCACGCGGCGGTGGCCGTGATCCGGCTGGACCGGCCGAAGGTCAACGCTCTCAACGCGGTGCTGACGGCCGAGATCGCCGAGGCCGCCAGGCAGGTGTCCGCCGATTCCACCGTGCGCGCCGTGGTGGTCTACGGCGGAGAGCGTGTCTTCGTGGCGGGTGCCGACATCAAGGAGATGGCCGACCGTACCGCCGTCCAGATGCGCGAGTACGCGCGTGATCTGCAGAACGCGCTGACTCTCGTGGCGCGGATCCCCAAGCCGGTGGTGGCGGCGGTCACCGGATACGCGCTGGGCGGCGGGCTGGAGCTGGCGCTGGCCGCCGACTTCCGTGTCGCGGGAGCCGGAGCGAAGCTGGGCGTCCCCGAGATCCAGCTGGGTGTGATCCCCGGCGCGGGTGGGACGCAGCGCCTGCCCCGTCTCATCGGTCCGGCACGGGCCAAGGAACTGATCTTCAGTGGTCGGCACGTGAAGGCCGACGAGGCTCGGGAGATCGGCCTGGTGGACCATGTCGTCCCGGACGAGGAGGTCTACAGGGAGGCCGTGGCGCTGGTGGCCCGGTACGCCGACGGTCCGGCCGTGGCGCTGGCCGCCGCCAAGGAGGCCGTGGACCGGGGGCTGGAGACCGATCTGGACACGGGTCTGGAGATCGAGCGCATGCATTTCGCCGGGCTTTTCGCGACCGAGGACCAGAAGACCGGTATGCGCAGCTTTGTCGAGCAGGGCCCCGGCAAGGCCGTCTTCGAGGGGCGTTGATCCGGACGAGGGCGTCCTCACACGAGACCTGAGCAGGGCGGGAAGGGCGGCGATGGTTTCGCCGTCCTTCCTGGTTTCGGTGATATTCAGGATGGTTCTTTGCTTTCGTCGGGTTGAGTAGCTTTATGGGAAGCCCCGAGCGTCCGCATCCGGCCGGCCCGTGCGCGAAGAGGGGGGAACCGTGTGCGCGAGTTTTCCGTCATACTCGTGGTGGTTCTCCGAGCACGTACGCGTCTGCCGGGCCCGTACCGCGCAGGCGCGGAAGCGACCGAACGGGCCCCGCACGGGCCACACAAGCCAAGGTTGACCCATCCCCCCGGCCGATAAGCTGGACGTGGCGGTATGCGGTCTTTTGAGGGGATGAGTTCTCGATGGCAATGTCGGCAGGTTTCCCCATGGGCGAGGAGCTGCCGGAGCGCATCGGCCACTACGTGATCCGCCGCCGTATCGGGCAGGGCGGCATGGGCGTGGTGTACCAGGCCGAGGACCCCCGGACCGAGCAGTTCGTCGCGGTGAAGGTCCTCAAGCCGGAGGTCGCGGGAGACCACATCGCCCGTGCCCGACTCGCCCGCGAGGTCGAGACCATGCGCCGGGTGCACAGTCCCAACGTGGCCGAGGTCATCGAGGCGGACACCCAGGCCGAACTGCCGTGGGTGGTCACCGAGTACATCCCCGGACCGACCCTGGACGCGACCGTCACCGACCACGGACCTCTGCGCGGTCGCGCGCTCACACGGTTCGTGACCGGACTGGCCCGGGCGATCAAGGACATCCACGCGGTGGAGGTGATCCACCGCGACCTCAAACCCGGCAACGTGATCATCTCCAACGGTGAGCCGATCGTCATCGACTTCGGTATCGCCCACGCCGTGGACGGCGCCAAGCTCACCCAGACCGGTACGTTCGTCGGTACGCCCAGCTACCTGTCCCCGGAGGTCATCGAGGGCACGGACCTGGGGCCGGCCACCGACATCCACGCCTGGGGCGGCACCGTCGCCTTCGCCTCCACCGGACGTCCGCCCTACGGCGCGGGCTCCTTCGAGGTCATCTTCTTCCGCATCCTCAACGGCGAGATCGACATGGACGGGATGCACGAGGCGCTGCGCCCGTTGGTCAACCGTGCCGTCTCCCGGGACATGGCCCGCCGCCCCACGGCCGCGGAGCTCGTGGAGGAGACCAGCCGCCTCAACCTCGACCTGCCCTGGACCGAGGACCCCGGGGGTCAGACGGGGTTGACCGGCAACCACACCATCTACAATCCGGCCGCGGGCGGCCACATGGGCGGGACCAGGGGAGGTGCCGAGGCGGCTGGGGCCGGTGGTGGTCTGGGCGGCGCCGCGGTCGCGGGCGCGGCCGGAGCCGGGCTCGGGGGAGCCATGGGCCACCTCGCCGGACACACCGCCAAAGGAGACGAGGGCTGGGGCCCCTCGCACACCAGTAGTGGTGCCAACCCGGCCGCGGCCTCCTGGTCGCTTCCGAAGGACCCTCCGCGCTCGACCCACGCCGCCCACTCGGGCGGTCTGCACGACGACCCCGAGTCCACCGACGACCTGTCGGGCCGACGGCGGGGCGGGGGCGTCGGGGAGGGGGCCATCGACGATCCGGGTGGGTTCCAGGGGACCGAGCCGATCACCCCCGGCGGTGCGGACGACCCGTACGATCCGCAGGGGACGATGCGGATCGACCCTGTGAGCGGGGGCGAGGATCCCGACGACGCGCAGGGCACCCGGCTCATCCAACCCGATGAACTCGCGCGTGAGGACCCGCAGGGCACCATGATGATGGACCCTGTGGACGCGGCCGGTCACGGAGGGCGCCCCGTGGCCCGGTATGAGGAGGATCAGCAGGCGCCACAGACGCAGTTCTTCAACACACCGCTGCACAAGGGCGACTTCGCCGACATCGTCACACCCGTGGACGACGACCGTCGCCACACACG
>CALGOD010000373.1 GCA_937957845.1 uncultured Nocardiopsis sp. | reverse complement strand
ATATTTACAAGGAATATATCCGTCCGAATTGCAGCCAAAGAGGGCACCACCCGCGTTGACGCTCAACAGGATCCCGGAGATGTCCCGGCCGGTGCTCTCCTCGGCGTAGGCGACGGCCCCGATGGTCAACACGCCGACCGAACCGCCCACGAAGAACAACGTGAGCAGGAGCCTGCGCAGCTCCGGTTCGACCAGGGGGCCGAGCCAGCGGGGGTCACGGGGTTCGGGTTCCCAACGGCGCACGGCGGGAAGTAGGGCGAAGGCCACTGAGCCGACCACGGTGATCAACGCGGTCGCCAGAACCGCCGACATGGGCGAGTACAGCCATGAGGCCAGGGCCACCAACGCGGGGCCGCCGATGAAGACCATCTCCTGCAACGCCGCGTCCAGGGACAGGGCGGTCTCGCGTGTCCGGGTGTCCCTCACCAGTACCGGCCAGATGGAGCGGAGCCCTGCCTCCAGCGGGGGCGTCAGTGCCCCGGCCACGATCGTGGCAAAGATCAGCAGCCAGAGCCCGCTTTCGGGCATGAACGCGATCCAGACGAAGGCCAGTCCCGACACGATCCCGCTCACGGACAGGACAAGGGGCTGCCCGTGGTGGTCGATCACCCGGCCCAGCACGGGGCCTCCGACCGCCATGCCGGCACCGTAGACGGCGACCAGGGCGCCGATGCCGGCGAAGGGGATGCCCACCTCACGAAAGTGGAGGGTGAGGGCGAGGATCGCCATCCCGTTCGGCAGACGTCCGAACAGGTTGATCATGAGCGCGGATCGGACACCGCTGATCCGCAGCAGTTCCTTGTAAGAGCGCACGCGGTTCCTCTTCCTTGTCGTCGTTGAACAGGGGGTCAGTGAACTTCAGCCGCAGCTGGACCACTGCATGTCGGGGTTCGGCCGCCGCAATCCAGGGCGGATGACCTTGGCGAGCTTGCGACCGGGCGGGGTACGGGAAACGTGGACCTGGCCCATTCCTCCGGTGCCAAGGCACGTTCAACCGGTTCTTGCCGGCAGGGGACGGCTGGGGAAGGGATTTTCACGGTGTCAGCCCCTTTTGCGGGGCGACCGGGGCGACTGCTGGGTCGCCGCTGACATTTCAGGAGAGAACGGGCTCGGGCCCGCTTATCACCGGAGGGGTCCGGGCCAGGACCGGAGGGTTCTTCGTCCATGCCATCTGATTGTGGTGTGGAAACCGCCGCCGGATAAGGGGTTTCGGTGGAATCGGCCGTATGCGGCCGCTCCCCCGACCGCTTACAAGCACGTGTCCCAGAACCCAAGGCACGGAAGAGTGGAGCTGAGAGCCATGCCGCGAACCCTGTACCTGGTGCTGTCCGGAGCCCCGTGCTGGAGGGAGTGGTCGAACTCGTCCAAGCCCTCCAGGGCCATGACCGGTGGGTGACGACGTCCCCTCCTCCCACGTCGGCAGGTATAGCGCAGGGCCGCCGTACCGGGGCGCCGACCGTCCTTCTTTCGGCCTCAACCCTGGCGGTCATGGCGGGGACGGTCATCTTCCTTGTCGTCGAGGTGATCCGCGAAGACCTGGAGGCTCAGCGGCACCGACATCGGCATGGTCGTCACAGCACACGCTGCTGTCATCGCCGTTACCGGTCCTTCTTTTTGGAGTCGGTTCGTGCCGTTGCGTGCCACCCCATCCGATCAGCCGTGCCGTTTGGGACCGTGCGATGTCGTCTGCTGCCATACCAGTACGGAACCGCGGAGCATGAACGGAGCACACACGTGCGGCTGCCGGCGTCCGATGGCATCTCGCGAGGATCTTGACCCCTCCGAATCATCCTTCGGTTTGGGCAGCTGGCAGGTTCTTGCCCTCTCGTCCAACGCGAGTTCCACCGTGGTGTGTTGGGCTCCGACCGTACCTGGCAGCCCTTCAACTTCGACGAGAAGACCGACCGCCTGGACAGAGCCAGCGTCGTGCCCCAGATCGGCCAAGGCTCCCTGTCCACCCAGGACTACGCCTACGACGAAACCGGCAATCGGGTGGAGGAGATCCAACACGCCCTGGGCGGCGGGCAGACGGTGCGCTCCTACACCACACCCGACCAGGGCCCGGCCCACGCGGTGGCCACCGTGGACGAACAGGGCGTGGGTGGCACCAGCGTCCACTCCTATGACTACGACGAGGCCGGGAACATGGTCCGCCGCACCACCGGCGAACACGATCAGACCCTAGAGTGGGGGCCCGAGGGCGAACTGGTCCGGGTCACCGACGGGCTGGAGCGGACCGAGTACGTCTACGATGCCAGCGGTGAGCGGTTGCTGCGTCGGGCCAACGGCGCCACCACCCTGTACCTTCCGGGGATGGAGGTGACCTGGGACCCGGCGGCGGGCACCGAAGAGGCCACTCGTTACTACACCCACGCTGGTGCGACGGTCGCGGTGCGCCAGGACGACCGCGGTTTGCATTGGGTGTTCTCCGACCAGCACGGCACCGGGCAGATGACGGTGGACGCGGTGTGGGGTGAGGTGGCTCAGCGGCGGATGACCGTGTTCGGTCAGGACCGCGGGGCCACGGGGGAGTGGCCGGGTGAGCGCGGGTTCGTGGACGGCACGGTCGATGCGACCATGGGGTTGACCCAGTTGGGGGCGCGTGCTTATGACGCGGCGTTGGGTCGGTTCATCTCGGTGGATCCGCTGATGGGTCTGGTCGATGGTCAGCAGATGCACGGGTATGCGTATGCGAACAACAACCCGGTGTCGTTCACGGACCCGGACGGGCTGATTCTGTGCCAGAGCTCGCGTGATCATGACTGTGCCCCGCTCAAAAACAGCAAGGGCAAAACCGTGAGTCATGTGTACACCGGCCCCAATGGATTCAACTCGACCCGGTATGCTGCGGGTAGCGCTTATGGTATCGGTTCAACGC
>CALGOD010000372.1 GCA_937957845.1 uncultured Nocardiopsis sp. | reverse complement strand
CCGGACTCCCCGGATGGGCCACAATTGTCCGCGTGATCGTCATCACCCGTTACTCCGTGCCCGAGGCCGACACCGAGGCCTTCCAGACCGACGCCGCGGCCGCGGTCGAGTCGCTCTCCCGCCGTCCCGGCTTCCGGCGCCATCGTGTGGCCCGCGCCGTGGACGACCCCGGGCTGTGGACCGTGGTCACCGAGTGGGAGGGCGTCGGTTTCTACCGTCGTGCCCTGTCCGACTTCGACGTCAAGATCAACGCCGTGCCGCTGCTCTCCCGCGCCATCGACGAACCCACCGCCTTCGAGATCCTCACCGGCGACGACGCGCCTGAGTGACCTTTGCGGGCACCGGAGTCGTCCAAGGCGTGTGTGCGCGGTGGCGGGGTGATCTAGCCTGGGTGGGACGCGGTCGCGGCCGTCGCCGACACCTGGTCACGACGTACGACGACCGCTCCACACGACAACCGATGTATCGCACACCGCGATCCACCGACACCCAGCCGGATGGAGAGTCACCCATGGCCGCCAAGTCAGAGGCAATGGACGCACTGGTCAACCTCGCCAAGCGCCGAGGTCTGGTCTACCCCTCCAGCGAGATCTACGGGGGTCTGCGCGCCGCCTGGGACTACGGCCCCCTCGGCGTGGAGCTCAAGAACAACGTCAAGCGCCAGTGGTGGCGCTCCATGGTGCAGGAACGTGAGGACGTCGTCGGACTGGACTCCAGCATCATCCTGGCCCGCGAGGTCTGGGAGGCCTCGGGCCACGTGACGGCGTTCGTCGACCCCCTCACCGAGTGCCAGTCCTGTCACAAGCGCTTCCGCGCCGACCACCTCATCGAGGACTACGAGGCCAAGCACGGCCACGAGCCCGCCGAGGGCCTGGCGGCCATCGCCTGCCCCAGCTGCGGGGCCAAGGCCTCCTTCACCGAACCGCGCATGTTCAACGGTCTGCTGCGCACCTACCTGGGTCCGGTGCAGGACGAGAAGGGCCTGGCCTACCTGCGCCCGGAGACCGCTCAGGGCATCTTCGTCAACTACAAGAACGTCGAGCAGAGCGCCCGCCGCAAGATCCCCTTCGGCATCGGCCAGATCGGCAAGTCCTTCCGCAACGAGATCACGCCGGGCAACTTCATCTTCCGCACGCG
>CALGOD010000371.1 GCA_937957845.1 uncultured Nocardiopsis sp. | reverse complement strand
CCGCGACCTCGCCGACAAGGTGGCCGCGGTGCACGTGGCGCCGGGAGTGCGCCGCTACGTCGTGGACCTGGTCAACGCGACCCGGACCAGCCCCGAACTACGTCTGGGCGCCTCTCCCCGGGCGACCCTGCACCTGGTCAGGGCCGCGCGTGCCTACGCCGCCCTGCACGGACGGCACTACGTCCTTCCCGACGATGTGCAGGCCTTGGCCGTACCGATCCTCGCACACCGCCTCCTGCCCGGCCCCGAGGCGCAGATGCAGCACCGGACCCCCGAGCAGATCGTGGCCGGGCTGGTCGCGCGTCTGCCCGTCCCCGGCCCCCGGTAGGGGCCCTCCTCCCCGACCCCTGTCCGACCCCGTTCCGAGAGAGGGTCCATGCGCCCGCACCGAGCCCTCACCGCACGAGGCGTCTGCATGCTCGTCTTCGGCCTGCTCGCCCTGGGGGGAGGTCTGATCGTGGGGCAACGCGAACTCGTGGGCGTGGGCGTACTGCTCTTGGCCCTGCCTCCCCTGGCGGCGTCGACGGTCCTGGGCGCCTCCTCCCGTGTCGTGCACAGCCGCACCGTGTGGCCCGTCCGTGTCCCGGTCGGACACGACGCCCGGATCCAGATCCGGGTGGGCAACTCCTCACGGGTCTGGCCGGCCGCCTTCGTGTCGGTCGCGGACACACTGCCCGTCCCCCTGGGTGAGGAACCCCGTTACACGGTGGGTCACCTGGGCCCACGTGCGGTGCGTGAGGTCGGCTACCTGGTGCGTCCCTCCGTACGCGGTGACCATCCCATCGGTCCCCTACGGGTCACGGTCACCGACGCGCTGGGCTGTGTACGGGTCGAACGAAGCCTGGGGGCGCCCTCACACCTGCTCGTGACCCCGGCGACCGTGTCGTTGGAGGCGCCGAGCTCCGCCGACGGTGCGAAGGGCGAGGAGTCGCCGCGTCGCCCGGTCAGCGGCGTGGGAGAGCAGGACCCGGTCCCACGCGAGTACAGGCACGGTGACGAGCTCCGCAGGGTGCACTGGAAGTCCACCGCCAAGCACGGCCGGCTGATGGTGCGCCGGGACGAGCAGCACTGGCGGGAGAACAGTGCGATCCTGTTGGACGCACGACGCGGCGCCCACGACCACGAGGGGCCGGCCGGGTCCTTGGAGACCGCGGTGAGCGCGGCCGCCTCCGTGGCGGTGAACCTGCTCGACAGCGGCCATGACCTGAGTCTTCACACCGAGAGGGGCCGGGTCCCGGCTTCGACCGCGGCCGGTGTGCTCGATGGCCTGGCCCTCGTGGAACCCTCGGACACCACCGGGCTGATCGGTGGAATCGGCCTCCTCGGCGACGACCAGGGGACCACCAGCCTGACGGTGGCCGTGCTGGGGTCGGTGTGCGCGGAGGAGACCGCGGCACTGTCCCGCGGCGGCGACGGGATCCGGGTGGCCGTACTGTGCGCACACGCCGCCTGGCCCGACCGCGAGACCCTGTACAGGACCCATGACGTCCTGGCCGCGGCGGGTTGGCGGACCATCGTGCTGTCCTCCGTCGCCGAGCTGCCGCGGATGTGGGGCCGCGTGGTCGAGGGAGCGGGCGGCCCGGCCTCCTTCGCCGGGGCACCGGCTTCGACGGCGTCCGCACAGGCCGATCCGTACGTCCTCTGGAAGGGCCCGCGTTGAGAGCATTGATGCCCCTGGCCTCCCTGCTGTGCCTGACGATGGCGCTGCCGCTGCTGAGCCCTTTCGTGCGGGGAGGGACCTGGTGGGTTCCGGCCTTCGTCATGATGGTGGCGGTGGCCGGTGTGTCGGCGCTGTACCGGTCGCATGGGCGCAACGCCTTCCCCGTGCCCTTCCTGCAGGTTCTGGCGGTGCTGGTCCTGGTCACCCCGCTGTTCGCCGGGCACCTCGCGCCGCTGGGACTGGTGCCCACGAAAGACGTGGTGGCGCACCTGGGGATGACCCTCGAACAGGGCGCGAGCACCATCGACGGCAGTGCGCCGCCGGTGTCGCCCTCGTCCGGGGTCATGTTGATCATCGCGCTGTGCCTGGCCCTGTTCATGATGGCCGCGGACTTCCTCGCGGTGACGGCGCGCTGCCCCGGCATGGTCGGCGTCCTGCTGCTGACGTTGATGGCGGTGCCGCTCGTCCTGGACGGTTCCGGGGTGGGTCTGCTGCCCGCGACCGCCTGCGCGGTCGGCTTCCTGGTGTTACTGGCCGTGGACTCGTGGGTGCGCGGCCGCGAGTGGGGGATGCGCGCGCCCGACGCACACGACTCCTCGGCCAGGGTGCTGGAAACGGTCCGCAGGGTGGTGACGGTGTCACTGACCTCGACCGTCGCGGTGCTCCTGGCGCTGACGGTACCGCCGGCGCTGCCCTGGCTACGCACCGACGTGTTCCACACGTTGGCCGACGGGACCTACATCGGCACCGGTGGAGACGTCATCACCACCACCCACCCCCTGGTGTCACTGCGGCGGGACCTGGCCTCCTCCTCCGACCGCACCGTGTTGACCTACCGGACCGATGCCGAGGAGCCCGACTACCTGCGCACGTACGTGCTGGACGAGTTCGACGGCGTGAACTGGACGATGACCCCGGTCAACGCCTCGAAGGACACCAGGGTCGACGGGGAGCTGCCGCTGCCGACCGGATGGGGGACGGCTCGGTCCGAGGACGCGGCGACCACGCGGATCTCGCTGGACGCGGAATCGCCACGGATGGACTTCCTGCCACTGCCGTACTGGGCGCGTTCGGTGGAGGTCACGGGTGAGTGGTACGCGGACCCGGGCAGCCACGTGGTGTTCACCACCGACAGCCCTCCCACAGGCCTGAGCTTCACCGTGGAGAGCGTGGACCGCAGGCCGACCACCGAGGAACTGTCGGACACCGGTGACCCTCGGTCGTTGCCGGGCGACTACCGCGATCTTCCACGGAACCTGGATCCGCGTGTGCGGGAGCTGACCGAGGCCCTGACGGAACAGGCGCGGACCCCCTACGAGCGGGCGGTGGCACTGCAGGAGTACTTCACGGGAGGCTCCTTCACCTACGACCTGGCACCGCCCGCGGTTCCCGGCGACGCCGATCCGCTCGCCCACTTCCTGTTGGAGGACCGGATCGGCTACTGCGAGCAGTTCGCGGGGGCCATGGCGGTCATGGCCCGGCAGGTCGGCGTTCCGGCGCGGGTGGCGGTGGGTTACACGGCGGGCGAGCGCATGGGCGACGGCCGTTGGGCGGTGTCGGTGGGCGACGCACACGCCTGGCCGGAGCTGTACTTCGAGGGTGTGGGCTGGGTGCGGTTCGAACCGACCCCGACCTCCTCCGGCGGCCAGGGTTCGGCGTCGGTGCCGGACTACGCGCGGGGAGGGCGGGAGGGCGGCTCGGTCTCCTCGGGCACGGTGCCGGAGGAACCGGAGATCGCGCCCACCGAGGCTCCCCGGACACCGGAGGGGAGCGAGGAGACCGTCGAGGAGGAGCGGTCCCCGTCCCCCGCTGAGGGCGAGGCGTCCGAGGAGGAGACGGACTCCTCGGTGTCCGCCTCCGAGGACGGCCCCCGGTCCGGTCCGGACCTGTCGTGGCTCCCGGCGACGGGCGCCGTGGCGGTCGGCCTGCTGCTCCTGGCGCTGCCCGCGCTGGTGCGTGCCCTGGTGCGCCGTTCGCGTATGGCGGCGCTCTCCAAGGAGCCCGCGAGGGCGGCGCACACCGCGTGGCGGGAGCTGCGGGACACGTTCCTGGACCTGGGCGGGACGTGGACGCCGACGGAGAGTCCGCGTGCGGCGGCCGAGCGGATGGCCCGTTCGGGTCCCGTTCCGGAGCGGTCCGAGCCGAGGTCCGCGGGGCTGATGTCGGGGGCCGCTCGGGGGCCGGTGTCGCGGGAGACCGCGGCCGCGCTGGGGCGCCTGGCCCTGGCCGAGGAGGCGGCGCGTTACGCGCCCGCGCCTCTCGCCTCGCAGGAGCTGCGCGAGGACCTGCGCACGGCCCGGGCCGGACTGGTCGCGGTGGCCGGGGCGGGAGCGCGTGCCCGTGCGGTGCTGCTGCCCCGTTCACTGGCCCCATGGCGACGTCCGCGCCCGGAGTCGCACCCCGAGCCCGTCACCTCCTAGACGGGAAACGTGGTGGGGTCCCACGATTTCGTGGGACCCCACCACGTGACGCTCATGCCGAACGCACCTGCTCCGTCATCGGAGGGAGGATCACTCCTCGCCCTCCTGGCGGCGACGCCAGCGCTCCTCGAAACGGT
>CALGOD010000370.1 GCA_937957845.1 uncultured Nocardiopsis sp. | reverse complement strand
ACCTGTGATCTCTTTGGTGAGGGTCGGAGGCCGGGGCCCATCGAGGAAACTCCCTTTCCCGGCGCCGGCACGCACGTGTATTCACTGCGTTCGGAAAATGGTGGTGTTCTCGGTGACGGAAACGGTCGAGTCGAACCCTGCGCTGCAGAACGGGCAGCAGCAGATGAGTCTGGGGACGTCGGCGGCGCGTAATCTCGCGACGACGACGAAGTCGTCTCCTCAGATGCAGGGGATCACGTCGCGGTGGTTGTTGCGGATGTTGCCGTGGGTGCAGGCGCGGGGTGGTGCCTATCGGGTGAACCGTCGTCTGGTGTACACGGTGGGTGATGGTCGTGTGACGTGTGTGAACACCGGTGCTCGGGTGAGTGTGGTGCCGGCGGAGTTGCGGGAGCTTCCGGTGTTGCGGGACTTCGGTGATGACGCGGTGTTGGAGGCGTTGGCGGCGCGTTTCGAGCAGCGGGAGTTCGGTCCGGGGGAGGTGATCGTGGAGGCGGGGCGGCCTCGGGACGGGGTGTACGTCCTGGCGCATGGCCGGGTGGAGCGGCGTGGTCAGGGCAAGTACGGCGACGACATCGTCCTGGACGTCCTCGCGGGCGGAAGCCACTTCGGCGGCGAGGTCCTGGCCGGTGTCGAGGAACCCTGGGACTTCACCGCCAAGACCGTCACCCGCTGCACGGTGCTCGTGCTCTCCCCTCAGGCCTTGGGAGGGTTGGACGGACAGGCCGACGCCCTGCGCGAGCACGCCCGTGGCGCCCGGGACCTGCTCCAGGAGACGGAGGAGGGAACGGGCGAGGCCGCCATCGAGCTGGCCGCCGGCCACGTGGGCGAGCCCACGATCCCGGGGACGTTCGTGGACTATGAGCGTGAGCCGCGTGAGTACGAGCTGAGTGTGGCGCAGACGGTGCTGCGGGTGCACACCCGGGTGGCGGATCTGTACAACGAGCCGATGAACCAGGTGGAGCAGCAGCTCCGGTTGACCATCGAGGCCCTGCGGGAGCGGCAGGAGCACGAGATGATCAACAACCGCGATTTCGGGTTGTTGCACAACGCCTCCTTCGACCAGCGCATCCAGCCTCGGAGCGGACCCCCCACCCCCGACGACCTCGACCAGCTCATGGCCACCGTGTGGAAGGAACCGGGCTTCCTGCTGGCCCACCCCCGCACCATCGCCGCCTTCGGACGCGAGTGCAGCCGCCGCGGCATCTACCCCCAGAGCATCGACATGTCCGGGCACAAGGTCCCCTCCTGGCGAGGCGTGCCCCTCCTGCCCTGCAACAAGATCCCCGTCACCAAGGCCCGCACGAGCTCGATCCTGCTCATGCGCACCGGTGAGAAGAACCGCGGTGTCATCGGCCTGCACCAGACCGGCATCCCCGACGAGTACGAACCCGGGCTCTCCGTGCGCTTCATGGGGATCAACGAGCAGGCGATCATCTCCTACCTCGTCAGCACGTACTACTCCGCGGCCGTCCTGGTGCCCGACGCACTGGGAATCCTGGAGGACGTCGAGCTCGGACGAGAGGACTGACCAGGCGCCCCCCACCGCGGATCCGGGGCGGTCTCCCCCCGCTCCGGATCCGCCGACCGGGCCGCCCCTGCCCCCGGGGCGGCCCCCCACCGACGGAACCCAGCAGGATCGGCGGCTTTTGCCATGACGACGAACACCGACACCCCCCTTCCCACGTCCCCCTCCGCCCCGCTCAGTCTGGGGACGTCGGCGGCGCGTAATCTCGCGACGACGACGAAGTCGTCTCCTCAGATGCAGGGGATCACGTCGCGGTGGTTGTTGCGGATGTTGCCGTGGGTGCAGGCGCGGGGTGGTGCCTATCGGGTGAACCGTCGTCTGGTGTACACGGTGGGTGATGGTCGTGTGACGTGTGTGAACACCGGTGCTCGGGTGAGTGTGGTGCCGGCGGAGTTGCGGGAGCTTCCGGTGTTGCGGGACTTCGGTGATGACGCGGTGTTGGAGGCGTTGGCGGCGCGTTTCGAGCAGCGGGAGTTCGGTCCGGGGGAGGTGATCGTGGAGGCGGGGCGGCCTCGGGACGGGGTGTACGTCCTGGCGCATGGCCGGGTGGAGCGGCGTGGTCAGGGCAAGTACGGCGACGACATCGTCCTGGACGTCCTCGCGGGCGGAAGCCACTTCGGCGGCGAGGTCCTGGCCGGTGTCGAGGAACCCTGGGACTTCACCGCCAAGACCGTCACCCGCTGCACGGTGCTCGTGCTCTCCCCTCAGGCCTTGGGAGGGTTGGACGGACAGGCCGACGCCCTGCGCGAGCACGCCCGTGGCGCCCGGGACCTGCTCCAGGAGACGGAGGAGGGAACGGGCGAGGCCGCCATCGAGCTGGCCGCCGGCCACGTGGGCGAGCCCACGATCCCGGGGACGTTCGTGGACTATGAGCGTGAGCCGCGTGAGTACGAGCTGAGTGTGGCGCAGACGGTGCTGCGGGTGCACACCCGGGTGGCGGATCTGTACAACGAGCCGATGAACCAGGTGGAGCAGCAGCTCCGGTTGACCATCGAGGCCCTGCGGGAGCGGCAGGAGCACGAGATGATCAACAACCGCGATTTCGGGTTGTTGCACAACGCCTCCTTCGACCAGCGCATCCAGCCTCGGAGCGGACCCCCCACCCCCGACGACCTCGACGAACTCCTCTCGCGTCGGCGCGGGACGCGCTTCCTCCTGGCGCACCCCCAGGCCATCGCAGCCTTCGGACGCGAGTGCAACCGCCGCGGCCTCACCACCGAACCGGTCGAGGTCGAGGGACGCACCATGACGGCCTGGCGGGGTGTGCCCCTCCTGCCCTGCGACAAGATCCCCGTCACCGGCGCACGCACCACCTCCGTGCTGGCCCTGCGTACCGGCGAGAAGGCCCACGGCGTCGTCGGCCTGCACCAGACCGGCATCCCCGACGAGTACGAACCCGGGCTGAACGTCCGCTTCATGGGCCTCAACGAACAGGCCGTCGCCTCCTACCTGGTCAGTACCTACTACTCCGCGGCCGTCCTGGTGCCCGACGCACTGGGGGTCCTGGAGAACGTCGACATCACGCGTTGAGGAGACACATGTCCATCACCGAGGACGCCACGCGAGGCCACCGGCCGGACGAGGTCCTGGCACGCAACCGCGCTCTCTTCGAACCGGCGCTGCGCGCCGCCGTGGAGGGCCTGCCTCCGGCCGTGAGCTCCGTCGCCGCCTACCACTTCGGCTGGCGCGACGAGAACGGCGCCCCCGACGACGCCGTGTCCGGCAAGGCGATCCGCCCCGCGCTGGCGCTGTTGGCCGCCGAGGCGGTGGGCGCGCCGCCCTCCTCCGCGCTGCCGGGAGCGGTGGCCGTGGAACTGGTGCACAACTTCTCCCTCCTGCACGACGACGTCATGGACGGCGACACCACCCGTCGCCACCGACCCACGGCCTGGGCCGTCTTCGGGGCCGACGCGGCCATCCTCACCGGCAACGCCCTGCTCACCCTGGCCCTGGACGTGCTCGCCGCGAGCGGCCACGACGCGGCCCGGAACGGCCTGCGTATGCTCAGCGCCACGGTGCTGGCCCTGATCAACGGACAACGGGCCGACCTGGACTTCGAGCACCGGCGGGACGTGGGCCTGGAGGAGTGCGTACGCATGGCCGAGGGCAAGACCAGCGCCCTGCTGGGCTGCGCCTGCGCGATCGGGGCCGCCTTCGGTGGCGGAGGCGACCGTGTGGAACCCCTGGGAGAGTTCGGCAGATCCTTCGGGACGGCCTTCCAGCACGTCGACGACCTCCTGGGCATCTGGGGGAGCCCCACCGTCACCGGCAAACCGGTCTACTCCGATCTGCGCAGCCGGAAGAAGTCCCTGCCCGTGGTGGCGGCACTGAACTCCGACACCCCCGCCGGACGGGAACTGGCCGACCTCTACCTCCGTGACGGCGAACTCTCCGAGGCCGAGGTCGCCCACGCCGCGCGGCTGGTCGACGCCGCCGGAGGACGCGGCTGGAGCCGGAACCAGGCCGACACGCTGCTGGAACGCGCCCTGGACGCGCTCCACTCCATCGATCCCGTGCCCGGGCCCGCAAGGGAGCTCGGCGCACTCGCCCGGTTCGCCGTCCACCGCACCCATTGACCCAGGGAGGTCCCATGCCCATCACACAGGTGACCGGCACCGCGCACACCGCCGGTCCTTTGGAGCACGGCACCGTGTTGGTGGCCGACACGCTGCTGCGCCGGGACGGGACGCACCTG
>CALGOD010000369.1 GCA_937957845.1 uncultured Nocardiopsis sp. | reverse complement strand
CCATGATCCGCCGCCGCTCCCAGGAGGTGCAGTACTGATGCGTGTCATGGCCCAGATGGCGATGGTGATGAACCTCGACAAGTGCATCGGCTGCCACACCTGCTCCGTCACGTGCAAGCAGACCTGGACCAACCGCTCCGGCATGGAGTACGTGTGGTTCAACAACGTCGAGACCCGCCCCGGGCAGGGATATCCCCGTACCTACGAGGACCAGGACCGTTGGGAGGGCGGCTGGGAGCTGAACCGGCGGGGAAGGCTCACCCTGAAGGCCGGCAACCGCCTCAAGAACCTGCTGACCATCTTCTCCAGCCCCAACATGCCCTCCATCCAGGACTACTACGAGCCCTGGAGCTACGACTACGAGACCCTCACCAACGCCCCACTGCAGGAGCACACCCCCGTCGCCCGCCCCAGATCCCTCATCAGCGGCGAGGACACCGCCATCTCCTGGAGCGCCAACTGGGACGACAGTCTCGCCGGGGCGCCCGAACTGGCCCCCGACGACCCGGTGCTGCGGAAGGTCTCGGACAGGATCAGGCTCGAGTTCGAGCAGACCTTCATGTTCTACCTGCCGCGCATCTGCGAGCACTGCCTCAACCCCTCCTGCGCCGCCTCCTGCCCCTCCGGGGCCATCTACAAGCGCAGCGAGGACGGCATCGTCCTGGTCGACCAGGACCGCTGTCGCGGCTGGCGCAAATGCGTGACCGGGTGCCCCTACAAGAAGGTCTACTTCAACCACCGCACCGGCAAGGCCGAGAAATGCACCTTCTGCTTCCCCCGGGTCGAGGTCGGTCTGCCCACCGTGTGCGCCGAGACCTGTGTGGGACGGCTGCGCTACATCGGACTGGTGCTCTACGACGCCGACGCGGTTCTGGGAGCCGCCTCGGTCCAGGACGAGCACCGACTGCTCGACGCCCAACGAAGCGTCCTGCTCGACCCCGACGATCCCCAGGTCATCCGTGAGGCGGAGCGCGCGGGCATCCCCCACGACTGGATCGAGGCCGCGCAACGTTCCCCCATCTGGTCACTGATCAATCGCTACCAGGTGGCGCTGCCTCTGCACCCGGAGTACCGCACCATGCCGATGGTCTGGTACATCCCACCGCTGTCGCCCGTGGTCGACGCGGTCGCCGACACCGGCGAGGACGCCGAGGCGGGCGACAACCTCTTCGCCGCCATCGACAGCCTGCGCATCCCTGTGGAGTACCTGGCCGAACTGTTCACCGCGGGAGACACCGCGCCGGTCACCGACGTGCTCAAACGCCTGGCCGCCATGCGTTCCTACATGCGCGACATCAACCTGGGCCGTGAACCCGACGGGACCATCCCCGAGGCGGTCGGCATGACGGAGGAGGAGGTCTACGACATGTACCGGCTCCTGGCCCTGGCCAAGTACGAGGAGCGCTACGTCATCCCGCCCGCCCACGCGGAACAGGCGCACGACCTCGAAGAACTCGCCACCGAATGCAGCCTGGACTACGAAGGCGGCCCCGGCATGGGCGGATGGGGCCCCTTCGGTGAGGGGTCGGGAGGAGCCACCCCGATCGCCGTGGAGAACTTCCAGGCCCTCAAGCAGCGCCAGACCGCCAACACCTTCACCGACCCCGGGGACAGGAGCCGGCGCGTCAACCTCCTCAACTGGGACGGCAAGGGCAGACCCGAAGGACTCTTCCCACCCCGACCAGGCCAGGACCGCGGCGCCCCCGAACTCATGGACGGCACCGACCCCGACGCCGAGACGGACCCCAAGCCATGAGCCGCCTGCTCCACGCCCTGCGCCGCCACCCCCTCTCCGAGGACCAGCGCGCGCTCACCCACCGCATCGCCGCACTCGTCCTGGACTACCCCGACGGACGGCTCCTGGCCGACCTACCACTGCTGCGCACCGCCACGGACGGGCTTCCCGACCCCGTGCGCGATGAACTCGGCGGCGTCCTCGACCACCTCCGACGAACACCCGAACGACGGCTGGCCGAGGACTACGTCGCCACCTTCGACCTGCGCCGGCGCTGCTGCCTGCACCTGACCTACTACTCCTACGGCGACACCCGCAAACGCGGAGCCGCGCTCCTGGGATTCAGCAGCGCCTACCGCACGTCCGGCTTCGAAGTCGACACCGGCGAACTCCCCGACCACCTGTGCGTCCTTCTGGAGTTCGCCGCCACCGTCGACCCCAAGGCCGGCACACGCCTCCTGGTACAGCACAGGGCCGGTCTGGAACTGCTCCATCTGGCCCTGCGCGACTCCGGCTCCCCCTACGCGGGAGCCCTGACAGCGGTGAGCGCCACACTGCCCCCGCTCACCGAACGCCTGCGCGACGCCGTCGTCCGTCTGGCCGCCGAAGGCCCGCCGGACGAGGAGGTCGGTCTGGAACCCTTCGCCCTCGTGGACCACACAAAGGTGCGTACATGACCAGCACACTCGACACGGCGCTGTGGGTCGTCATCCCCTACATCTGTCTCGCGGTGTTCGCCGTGGGCCACTACTGGCGCTACCGCTACGACAAGTTCGGGTGGACGACCCTGTCCTCCCAGCTCTACGAGAGTCGCCTGCTGCGTTGGGGAAGCCCGCTCTTCCACTTCGGCATCCTCGCGGTCTTCCTCGGCCACGTCCTGGGCCTGGGCATACCCAAGAGCTGGACCGAGGCCGTCGGCGTCTCCGACGGGATGTACCACTTCATGGCCGTCGCCATCGGAGCCGTCGCGGGGTTCTGCACCCTGGTCGGCATGGCCGTCCTCATCTACCGGCGGCGCACCGTCGGCCCGGTGTTCAGCGCCACGACCCGCATGGACAAGCTCATGTACCTGGCCCTGGCCGTGGTGATCGTCCTGGGGCTGACCAACACCGTGGTCGGGAACATCATCAGCCACTACGACTACCGCGAGGGCGTCTCCGTGTGGTTCCGGGGACTGTTCCTCCTCGATCCGCACCCCGAACTCATGGCCGAGGCCCCCCTGAGCTTCCAGGCCCACGCGCTCACCGCGTGGCTGCTCTTCGCCCTGTGGCCCTTCACGCGCCTGGTCCACGTCTTCAGTGCGCCCATCGGCTACCTGTGGCGTCCCTACGTCCTCTACCGCGGCAGGGACGGGCTGCCTCAGGGGCGACCGCGTCGCCGGGGCTGGGATCCCGTCGGCGAGAAGTACCGCAGGTGACCACGGCACCGAGGACACGTGGTGCGACGAATCGACCCTGGAGATCGACCGTGACGAGAAGTGCAGCGGAGAACCCGGTCACCGAACGCGGAGCCACGGCCAACCTCGCCCTGGCCACGGCCTCGTTCACCCTGACGTTCTGGGCGTGGAACCTCGTGGGACCGCTGGCCCCGACCTACAGCGAGCGGCTGGGTCTCGGTCCGACCGAGACCTCCCTCCTGATCGCCTTCCCCGTGCTCATCGGGGCGGTGGGCCGCATCCCCGTCGGCGCCCTCACCGACCGTTACGGCGGTCGGCTGATGATGACCCTCATCTGCTTCGCGAGCATCGTCCCGGTCCTGCTCATCGGGTTCCTCGGGACCTCGTTCACGGCCCTGCTGGTGTTCGGCTTCCTGCTCGGCATCGCGGGGACGTCCTTCGCGGTGGGGATCCCGTTCGTGAGCTCCTGGCACTCCCCACGGCGCCGCGGACTGGCCACCGGTGTCTTCGGCGCCGGCATGGGCGGTACCGCGCTGTCGGCGTTCCTCACCCCCTATCTGGCGGAGGTCCTCGGTGTCACCGGAGTACACGTGGCCCTGGCCGTGGCCCTGGCCGCGATGGGCGTGGTCATGTACGTGTTCAGCCGTGACGCGCCCGGCTGGCGGCCCGACTCCGACCCGGTCCTGCCACGTATCCGTGGAGCGCTGCGTCTCAAGGCGACCTGGCAGAACATGGGGCTGTACGCGATCGCCTTCGGAGGCTTCGTGGCCTTCTCCACCTACCTGCCGACCCTGTTGCACACGGCCTACGAGTACGCCCAGACCGACGCGGGCCTGCGCACCGCCGGATTCTCGCTGGTGGCGGTCTTCACACGTCCCCTGGGCGGGGCTCTCTCGGACAGGGTCGGCCCCGTACGGGTCTGCGTGGTCTCCTTCGTCGCCACGACGGTGCTGGCCCTCGCCCTGGCGTTCCAACCCCCGGCGGAGTTCACGGCCGGAACCGTCTTCGTCCTGATGGCGGCCGCCCTGGGTCTTGGTACCGGGGGCGTCTTCGCCCTGGTCGCCCAGCTCGTCGAACCCGCGCGGGTGGGGACCGTGACGGGTCTGGTCGGTGCCGCCGGAGGACTGGGCGGTTACTTCCCTCCCATCCTCATGGGGATCACGCTGCAGTTGACCGGCGCCTACACCATCGGCTTCGTGCTCCTGGCCCTCTGCGCGCTCGCCGCGGCGGTCTACACCGCGCGTGCCTTTCCCCACGTGGCCCAGGGAAGATGACGCGTACCACCACGGGACCTCGAAGCACCCACGCCCTCCTCCGGACCGGAGAGGGGGTGCGAGGGTCCCGGCGCGGAGAAGGTCAAAGGCCCTCTCCGTGCACCGGACCGGGCGTGCCCGACCCGTCGGTCACCTGCGGCTCGCCCGTGGCACTGGCGGCCAGCCACTCCTCCCAGGAGCGCTGGTAGAAACCCCACCCGTTGTCCCACTCCAGCTCACGGTCGGTCCCTGTGGTCTCCAGCACGTCGCCCATCAACACGTGGTCGTAGAACCACCGGGCCTCCTCCACCGACATGTTCGTGCATCCGTTGGAGACGTCGGCCGAACCGATCTGGTCGTTCCAGGGCGCGGCATGGGTGAACTCACCGCTGTTGGATGTGCGCACCGCCCAGTCCACCTCGAGCTTGTAGTAGTCGGGTGAGTCCTCGGGGATGCCGACGGTGGCCGCGTCCATCACCAGGGACTCGTACTTCTCCATCGTCAGATGGGTGCCGGAGGTGGTGGTGTTGAAACGCTTGTCGGCCGTGCCGTTGCTGACCGGGATGGTGCGCACCGGCTCGCCGTCGATCTCCACCTTCATCTCGCGGTCGGGCACGTGCATGGTGGCGATCATCCGGCGGCCCACCTCGAAGTCGATACGGTGTCGACCGACACCGTAGACGCCCTCGGAGGCCTCCACCCCGTCCAGACGCAGGTCGACACTGACCTCCTGGTAGGGCTGCCAGTACTCACGGGGGCGGAACACCGCCATCCGGTCGCTCACCCAGTTCCAGGCGCCCTCGACCTCGTGGTCGGAGGTGACCTCCATGGAGTTCTCGACCTGGGTCTTGTTCTGCACGGGCAGGTCGAAGTTGACGATGACGGGCATGCCCACACCCACGGTGTCCCCCGAGGCGGGGAAGTTGGAGACCAACTCCAGACGCCGTCCGGGCATCGCCTGCAGGGTCTCGAACTCCACGACGGTCTCGGACTCCACACCGTCCTCGTCCTCCGCGGTGGCGTGCACGGTGACCGACGACCCCGGGACCATGTTCCAGTCGCTCACCCACTCGGTGCCGTCCTCGCTCAGGGTTCCCTCCAGACCGTCGTCGATCTCCCCCTCCGCGGCGACCTGCTCCGCCCCGCCCTCGACGACGCTCTCCGAAGGGACCTGTTCGACCTGGACCCCGGTGATGACGCCCTCGTCCACCACGACCCGTACGGGGGTGTTCGGCGCGACGTCCGAGGAACCCTGCTCGGGGGTGATGGTCACCTGCGGCCCGCTGGGCTCCTCCGGGGTGGGAGTGGGGGCCGCCTCGGGGACCTGCTCCTGGGTCGTGGTGCAGGCGGTCAGCGCCACGGCGACCGCGGCCGCCGTGGCCGCCAAGCGGCACGTCACCGACCGGGAAACACGTCCTTCCACTCCAACGACCTCCAGAGTCCGTTGTGACGGGTCCGACTCGTGTGCGGCGGGCACACGCCAACGGACCGCTGTCGGTTCGGTCCTGCGCAGCAGCCTACCTTTCCGCCCGACCTCGCTCAGGCGTCCCGAACGTGCTCCTGACGACAGCCGGCCCCGGTGTCCGGTCGGGGATCCGACCGGGCACCGGGGCCAGGACAGTCGAGCGGCCGAAACCAGCTAGTGCTGGAACTCCTTGCGGTAGTACTCCATGACCCAGCCGATCACGCTCAGGATGACCAGGAAGGCACCGATGAGCGCCATCCACCATCCGATGGCCACGCCCACCACGCCGAACGCCACGGCCAGCGCCACGAACAGCGGCCACCAGCTGTGCGGGCTGAAGAACCCGTACTCACCGGCGTTCTCCTGAATCTCACCGTCCAGGCGTTCCTCCGCGGGAAGACCGTGGAAGTGCTCGCTGCGGCGAGCCGCCTGCCAGAGCCAGTAGCCGACCATCCAGCCGAAGCCGAGAGCGATCACCAGGGCGGTGGTACCCGTCCACTCGATGGCGCCGGTGTCCTGGTAGGACCAGAAGATGTACAGGGCGGCGACCAGACCGAAGAAGGTCGAAACGCCCATGAACATGTAGGCCTGCGTCTTCATACGCCCTTACTCCTTCGTGGCGCCCGCGGCGACCGCGCCCGGAGCCGCGGCGTGCGGGTGGTTCAGGTCGAACGCGGGACGCTCGGACCGGATCCGCGGCAGCGACGTGAAGTTGTGC
>CALGOD010000368.1 GCA_937957845.1 uncultured Nocardiopsis sp. | reverse complement strand
TCGATGTGCGTGGTGCCGATGATCGGGTCACCACCGATGCCCACGGCTGAGGAGAAGCCGCTGTCACGCAGCTCGTACATCATCTGGTACGTCAGCGTGCCCGACTTGGACACCAGACCGATCCGTCCGGGCTTGGTGATGTCGGCCGGGATGATGCCCGCGTTCGACTGGCCCGGGGTGATCAGACCCGGGCAGTTGGGACCGATGATCCGGGTCTTGTTCCCCTTGGCCTGGGCGTGCGCCCAGAACGCGGCCGTGTCGTGCACCGGGATGCCCTCGGTGATGACCACCGCGAGACCGATCTCGGCGTCGATCGCCTCGATCACCGCGTCCTTGGAGAACTTGGGCGGCACGAAGATCACCGTGACGTCGGCGCCGGTGGCGGCGATGCCCTCGGCGACCGAACCGAACACCGGTACCTCGGTGCCGTCGAAGTCGACCTTCTGCCCGGCCTTGCGCGGGTTGACCCCGCCCACGACCTGGGTTCCCGAGGCGAGCATGCGTCGGGTGTGCTTGGTGCCCTCAGAGCCGGTCATGCCCTGGACCAGCACCTTGCTGTCCTTGTTCAGGAAGATAGCCATGGTGTTGTGCCCCTTTTTACTTCGCCGCGAGCTCGGCGGCCTGCGCGGCGGCGCCGTCCATCGTGTCGACCTGCCGCACCGCCGGGTGGGCGCGCTCGGCCAGGATCTGGCGGCCCAGCTCGGCGTTGTTGCCGTCCAGACGCACCACCAAGGGCTTGCTGACGTCGTCTCCGCGCTTTTCGAGCAGTTCCAGGGCCTGGACGATGCCGTTGGCCACGGCGTCGCAGGCGGTGATACCACCGAAGACGTTCACGAACACGCTCTTGACGGCCGGGTCGCCCAGAATGATCTCCAGCCCGTTGGCCATCACCTCGGCGGAGGCGCCGCCACCGATGTCGAGGAAGTTGGCGGGCTTGACGCCGCCGTGCTCCTCACCCGCGTAGGCGACCACGTCCAGGGTGGACATGACCAGGCCCGCGCCGTTGCCGATGATGCCGACCTCGCCGTCGAGCTTGACGTAGTTCAGGCCCTTGGCCTTGGCGGCGACCTCCAGGGGGTCGCCCTCCTCCGGAGTGGTCAGGCTCTCCAGGTCCTGGCGGAACTCGGCGTTGTCGTCCAGGGTGACCTTGCCGTCGAGGGCGACGATGCGGCCGTCCGAGGTCAGGATCAAGGGGTTGACCTCGACCAGGGTGGCGTCCTTACCGACGAAGGCGTCCCACAGCTTGGTGATGACCTCGGCGGCGCCCTGGGCGGCGGCCTCGGGAAGCCTGCCCGCCTTGACGATCTCCTGCGCGACGTTGGCCGGGGCCCCCGTCAGCGGGTCGATCGAGATCTTGGCGACGGCCTCGGGGTTGGTCTCGGCGACCTCCTCGATGTCCATCCCGCCCTCGGCGGAGCAGATGGACAGGAAGGTGCGGTTGGCGCGGTCCAACAGGAAGGAGAAGTAGTACTCCTCGGCGATGTCGGAGGCCTCTTCGACCAGGACACGGTGGACCGTGTGGCCCTTGATGTCCATCCCGAGGATCTGCTCGGCCTTGGCCTGGGCGTCCTCGGCGTTCTCGGCGACCTTCACGCCACCGGCCTTGCCACGACCACCGGTTTTGACCTGCGCCTTGACGACGACGCGGGGCTTGCCTGCGGCGGCGAACTCCTCAGCGATGGCACGTGCCTCAGCGGCCGTGCTCGCCACCTTTCCCTGGGGTACGGGAACCCCGTACTCTGCGAAGAGTTGCTTCGCCTGGTATTCGAACAGGTCCACGAGGGTCCGTCCTTGTAACTCGCTGGCTCAGGATGTCTACCGGGGTGGCCTCGTCCTGATCGGCGGTGATCCACTGACACGTGTCACACAACGCAAAGCCCGGTGGGCTGAGCCGTTAGATCGAGATCGCCGCGGCGTTGCCACCCGCGACATGCGCAAAGCTTAGTCGCCCGAAATCCGACCACCGGACACCGGGTACGTGTTCACCGGCCGTCAGGCCCCCAAAAGCCGCCAGTGAGGCACCGCAAGAGTTCCCTCCTGGGAAAATATGTGACCAGCAACACGGTGAATAACACCATGGGGCCGCTTTTCGCTCACAGAAGGGCTCTTCGGAGGATGCGATCAACATCACGCACCGGACCCTTCCGACGAAGGAACGGTCAGGCCGCGTGGGCCGGACGAACGTTCTCCCGCACCCAGTCGGCGATCTCCGAGGTCGGAGCACCGGGTGTGAAGATCTTGGCCACGCCCATGCGTTCGAGTTCGGCGATGTCGGCGTCGGGGATGATCCCACCGCCGAAGACCCGGATGTCCTCGGCGCCGTTCGCCCTCAACAGTTCCAGCACCCGGGAGAACATCGTCATGTGGGCGCCCGAGAGCACGGACAACCCGATGGCGTCGGCGTCCTCCTGCAATGCTCCCGCCACGATCATCTCGGGGGTCTGGCGCAGGCCCAGGTAGATGACCTCCACCCCGGCGTCGCGCAGTACACGGGCCACGATCTTGACCCCACGGTCGTGCCCGTCCAGTCCTGGTTTGGCGACGACCACCCGCGCCGTACCCTCGGCCATGGCGAACCCCCCACGAACGCTCCCCGGATGCCCGTCCCTCCTCGTGGAAGGTCCCCGGACCTGGGGGAGGAGATGATCGACTCGCATGAAGCGTAACCCAGGTCACTTCCGAGTCGCGGGCGAAAGGGCGGGTATCTTCCGACCATGGGAGACGATGTCACCGAATTCGACCAGATCAGTACGGAAGACCTGCGGGAACACGCTGTCGAACTGGCCCGGCGACACTGGGATCTACGTTTCTTCTGGCGGATCCTCGGACTGATCCCTGCCGCTCAGGCGGCCGCGGGAAACGAGAGTGCCAGTGAGGCGAGCGTCGCCCAGCTGTCGGGATTCCTCTACGAGGCGCTGTCCGCCGAGACCGATCCCGAAGTCCAAGAGGCCCTGCGTCCGGTCTACGTGCAGTACCTCCTGGAGCACGGTCAGACCCCGGAGGACGTGGGCCACGGCGGTGACACGGCGGGCCGCGACCAGGCCAGGGGGGCATCGCGGGCTCCCACCGACGAGTCGGGGACCGAAGACGGAAAGACTCCCTGAGCCACCCAGGGTCGATGTCCGAAAACCGCCGGCCTACGACCCGTCGCATGGGCGACCATGGATGGCGTGATGGACGACGACCAGCGCTACCGCGCCGTACTCAGCAGGGACTCGCGTTTCGACGGGCTCTTCTACACAGCCGTGCGCACCACCGGTATCTACTGCCGCCCGAGTTGCCCGGCCATCACCCCGAAACGCGCCAACACACGGTTCTTCCCGACCGCGGCGGCCGCCCAGGAGGCGGGCTTTCGCGCCTGCAAGCGGTGCCGCCCCGATCTGACCCCGGGCTCCCCGGAGTGGAACCTGCGCGCGGACGTGGTGGGCCGTGCCATGCGGCTCATCCAGGACGGCACCGTGGATCGCGGTGGAGTCGGTGTCCTGGCCTCCGCCGTCGGTTACAGCGAGCGCCAGCTCAACCGCCTGTTGCTGGCCGAGGTCGGTGCGGGACCACTCGCCCTCGCCCGCAGTGAACGCGCCCAGACCGCACGGGTGCTGGTGGAGACCACGGACATGCCGATGGCGGACGTGGCCTTCGCGGCGGGGTTCGCGAGCGTACGCCAGTTCAACGAGACCATGCGGGCGGTCTTCGACCGCTCCCCCACCGAGATGCGCGCCATGGGGCGCGCTCCGGCCTCCCGCGTCGGCGAACCGGGAAGCATCACGCTGCGACTGCCCCACCGGAAGCCGATCGACCTGGCCCGGACACTGCGTTTTCTCGGTGACCGGGCGGTACCCGGCGTCGAGGAGTACCGTGAGAGTGTCTACCGAAGAACCCTCCGGCTGGCACACGGCCACGGGATCGTGGAACTTTCGGAGGGGACCACGGGTTCGGGGGGCGGTCACGTGCTGTGCCGTCTACGTCTGGAGGAACCACGCGACCTGACCAGCGCGGTGCGCCGGTGCCGCAGACTCCTCGACCTGGACGCGGACCCGCGCGCGGTCGGCGAAGCCCTGGGCGGGGATCCGCTACTGGGACCGCTTCTGGCCACGTCCCCGGGGATCCGTTCGCCAGGGCACGTGGACCCCGCCGAGCTGGCGGTACGGGCCGTCCTGGGACAGCAGGTGTCGGTACAGGCCGCTCGCACACTCGCGGGACGGTCGGTGGAGCGGTTCGGGGAACCACTGAAGCCCGGCATGGAGAAGCCGGACGGCGGGCTGACCCACGTGTTCCCCTCCCCGGACGTCCTCGCCGAGGCCGACCCCTCCCTGTTCTCCATTCCGACCGCGAGGGGAGAGGCGCTGAGATCGGTCTGCGCCGCGGTCGCCTCGGGCCGGATCGACCTGGGGCCGGGATGCGACCGGGACGAGGCCGAACGACGCCTGGTGGAGCTACGCGGAATCGGGCCGTGGACCGCGGGCTACGTGCGGATGCGCGGGCTCGGGGACCCCGACGTGTTCCTGCACGGTGACCTCGGTGTCCGGCTGGCGCTGGAGGCCAGAGGGAGGAAGGCCACCCCCGCGACCATCGCCCGGGAGGCCAAGGAATGGAGTCCGTGGCGGTCCTACGCCACCCACCTGCTGTGGGAGTCACTGTCGAGCACGTCCGTCGGCGTGAGCCGAGAAAAGGAAGAGGGAGCAGGATGAGCACCGTACGAGAGGAGCAGGCGATGCTGCCGCTGGACGTGGCGTCGGTGGCCCCGTTGAGGAGGGCGACGGTGGAGTTCCGCACTCCGCTTCCGGGACCGACCCGGTACACGACGATGCCGTCTCCGGTGGGCGAGCTGACCCTGTTCGGAGACGGGGAGGCGCTGAGCGGACTCCTCACCCCGGCGAAGGAGGGAAGATCCCGGATCGTCACCGAGAACTGGTCGTCCGACCCGGCGCCTTTCACGGAGGCGGTCCGACAGCTGGAAAGCTATTTCGCGGGTGAACTGCGCGAGTTCGATCTCCCCCTGGCCCCGGTCGGGACGGAATGGCAGTTGAAGGTCTGGGCGGCCCTGACGACCATCCCCTTCGGGGAGACGGCGAGCTACGGCAGGCTGGCCGAGGAACTCGGGAGGCCGACCGCGTCCCGGGCCGTGGGCATGGCCAACGGACGCAACCCCCTCAGCATCGTCATCCCCTGCCACCGGGTGATCGGGGCGGACGGCTCGCTGACCGGCTACTCCGGTGGCCTGGAACGGAAGAAGTTCCTGCTCGGCCTGGAGAAGAGAGTCGCGGGACTCCGCTGAACCGGACACGGCACCGCCGGGCCACGCTTTTCGGAGTGGGGAACGGCGGTGGAGCGGTGTCCCGGAAAACAGCTCTCCTCCCCTTGTCGGCGCGCACACGCGTCGTTACTCTCTGGTAACAACGCGATCATCCCTTCGCGTGTGCACTGCTGACTCCCCCACAAGGAGAAGAGTTGACAGCCCCCGCTACCCCCGTTCTCCGTACCCTGTTCTCCAGGGCCCGCTTCCTGGGCGCGACCACGCTGGCCCTCACAGCCTCCGCCGCACTGGTCGCCTCCGCCTCCACCGCGCATGCGCGACCCGCTCCGGACCGAACCCTCCTCACCTCCGCCGACAACGTCGAGGTCATCGCCGACGAGGCCGCGACCGCGGCTCTACCCGAGGGGTCTGCGACCGCTTCCTCGGAGGACCTCCTGGCCGACGCTGTGGTCTCCGGCGTCCTGCGGGAGCGGGGCTCGACCATCGCCGCGCTCTCCCACCAGGAGCGCGAGGTCCGGGTCGACATCCGCGAGGCCGCCGACGGCTCGGCGTTCGGCGTCGCCATCGTGACCGCGCCCATGGGTGCCGACGAGGATCCCCACGCCTGGTTGTTCGCCGCCGACCACGAACCTTCCGGGTGGAGGGTCGGGCTGGAGGGGACCGAGGAGTTCTCCTCGATCCTGGCCGACTCCACACTGCTGGAGGAGGAGGAACGGGAGACCGTCGCCTCCTCGACCGACCCCTCGGAGGCGTCGCCCACCAGCTACATCGGGATCGGACTGCCGTTCTCCATCGGCACGTCGATGGTCATGACGGGAGGCCCCCACGGGGAGGTCGGCCAGTCGGTGGACTTCGCCGGCGGTGACGGTCAGGCCCGCGCGGCCCGCGGTGGCTACGCCTACAGCCTGTGCGACGGGTGGACGCGTGTCATCCACGACCACGGGTACTCCACCGACTACTACCACCTGGAGAACTACCAGTGGCTGCCCGGCAACAACGTGGGAGTCGGCCACTACCTGGGAACCCAGGGCAACAGTCTCTGCGCCGGGGGTTGGACGACCGGTGCCCACATCCACTTCTCACTGAGGGGATACACCGACCCCAACGCGCCCGGCTGGTACCTCTCCATGAACGGTAGGACGCTGGGAGGCTGGACCTTCGTGCAGGGGGCGCAGTACGGCGGTTACGCCTACCGTGACGGTGTCGGCACCGTCTATCCGGGCAACTGGATGTACAACTACGGGTTCTAGGAACCTTCCAACGTTTTCACTTGTTCACAAACCACCCCGAAAAAACACGCAAGGGACGAAAGAACAGAA
>CALGOD010000367.1 GCA_937957845.1 uncultured Nocardiopsis sp. | reverse complement strand
CGACATCTGGGGGCTGATGACGTCGACTTCCAGCCCGAGGAACTGGTAGATGCGGCCCATGTTCTGGGCGTCGCGTCGGGCCAGGTAGTCGTTGGTCGTGATGACGTGGACGCCCTTGCCCGCCAGAGCGTTCAGGTAGACCGCGAGAGTACCGGTCAGGGTCTTGCCCTCACCGGTCTTCATCTCGGCGATGTTGCCGAGGTGGAGTGCGGCACCACCCATGAGCTGGACGTCGAAGTGGCGCTGCCCCAGGGTCCTCTTCGCCGCCTCACGGACGGTCGCGAAGGCCTCGGGCAGCAGGTCGTCCAAGGACTCGCCCTCCTCGTGGCGTTCCTTGTACTCCTGGGTGAGGTCGCGCAACTCCTCGTCGGTGAGTTCGACGTAGTCGTCCTCGAGTGAGTTGATCTGGTCCTTCAGCTTGTTGAGCCGGCGCAGGATCTTTCCCTCACCCGCGCGCAGGAGCTTGTTGAGTATCCCTGGCACTTCCTATGCGCTCCTCGCAGATCACGGTTGGCTCCACGCACGTGGAGATCAGATCTAGGCCCGCTGACCGCTTTCCCGTGGCCGCGGAGAACGGCGGGGTTCCTGGGCCCTCGGGGCTATATCCTAGAGGACCCGAACTATACGCCCGCCCTCCGGCCGGGAGAGGGGCCCGCTCGCACGTTTCCCCCTGAGGAACGAAAAAAACGGGTCGATATGTTCCCGCAGGTCATCCCCTCACGTCCCGGGGACGGAGAGCGCCGCCGAGAAGCTCCCCCGCGCAGGCGGCGGTCGGTCACCGGAAAAACCTCGCCCAAAGCCGACGGGGATCTCACCGAACACCGTCTTGTCACCGGCTTTTCGGCGTTTTCGCCGCACCCGGAGCGACGCACCCTTCCGCGATCGGTGACGGAGCGTGAAAACCACTGTCGCGGAACAGCCCGCGTAAGCGGAACCGCCACGTCGGGAGATGGTCGAAATCCCCTTTTCTTCGGTAGGGGAAGAAGTCGATGATGTCTTCCGTCTTTCCTGGGTAGTCAGAGAGGAAGAGGTCACGCCGCAACCGGCTGACCCCGGCCCGTTGAACGCGAACGTGCTCCCAGGGGGGATCACCATGCGAGCGAACAAGCGACAGAAGGGCCCTGAGACGGCTGAGGCCACTGAGACGACCGGAACACCCACAGCCGGGGCCGACGAGACGACCGGGACGACGCGGTCACAGGAACAGGCACCCTCTCCACGCACCCCGGTCGAGATCTTCGACGACATGATCGAGAACCGGAAGCACACCACGCCCGACCCGAGCGAGAATGATCCCGCTCTGGCCTGGGAACGGGAACATCCCGACAGCGACAGCAGGTTCGGCCGTATTCGGGGATTCCAGCGCCAGGGCGGCAGCATCGCCCCCAGCAACAGTCACCGGGGACGCCTCACCTCCTGGGTGGCGGTGGTCCTGGCCTGTGCCGGATTCATCGTGGGCGGTGTCGGCGTCGCCATGGGGATGTCCGTTCCCCTTCTCGTGACCGCGGGAGTCCTGCTGGTCGCGGCGGCGGTCATGGCCCTGATCTTCGACCTGATGGGCGACG
>CALGOD010000366.1 GCA_937957845.1 uncultured Nocardiopsis sp. | reverse complement strand
CGAGAGGATATCCCGTTTTCCGTTCCTGGTAATAGAAGCCGTCGTTGCTCTGCGTTATGAGGGCGCCGCGTTTTTACTGCAAGAAGGGCTTGTTTTGGCAGGCCATGGGGACAGTGTCCTCTGAGAAGGGCAATGCTCACCCTTCTGATCTGCGAGAACAGCCAATCGCTCACTTATTCGGCGGTACTGGTACGGGTTTTGGCTGTGCCCGCTTCGTGGAATGGAGGAAACTCGACTTCAAGCCTTGCGGCTGTTGTGAGTTCTACGCCATCATGGTCGCGGGATGGGCTGAAAGCCGAAGAAAGGTAGACGCTATGACCACGCTCACGACCACCGTCCGTAGCAGCGGTTTCTCCTGGCAGTAGTCGGTCTGCCGAGCGGATCCCTTCCGGATCCCGGTATCGGGCCTGATCGGTGTCGCACTGGTCAGGCCTTTCGTGTTCCCCCGATGTTCTCGCCATCGCACACGCACGTCCTTCAGCACGTCGTCACGGAGTACCGGGGGATGCGTGATTTGATCGGGGACCACACCGGGTAGGGAGGTGAACACGACCTCCGGTCCTGCCAGGAAGGACCACGCGACCGCGAAGGAGCGGATCCGACGTGTCCGACTCCCCCGATCACCTCGGCGGATACCAGCCCCCCGAAGAACCCGTTCACCCCTTCGCCGACACCACGGCGGGTGGGGGATACGACCCCCCGCCTCCCGAACCCGGCCCACCGGAGCCCCTGCGGGAGACGACGGCCGAACCGGTGGGGGAGGAGCCCCTCCTCGCGGCCGAGCGGTTCCGGCGCACCACGCCGGCGCGACGCAAGGTGATCCCGGCGCACAGAGGACGTGGGCACTGGCGTCTGTCGGCGGGGACTTCGACCTACGTGATGGTGGTCGGAGGGATGGCCGACTACGTCCAGCCGGAGACGAGGGCCCTCGCCCATCTGGCGTTCTGGCTGTTCATCGGGGGCGCCTTCCTCATCACCCTGGGCCGCGAACGTCGCCACGGATGGGAGCCCGCACCACGGTGGCCCTGGCTGGTCGGGGCCTTCGGTGGGGCACTGCTGGTGGAGGCGCTGGTCATGGCGTTCGGATCACCGGCGATCATCGTGGGATCGCTGATCCTGCTGGGGCTCGGCCTGTTCGTGCTCATGCTCGTGGGCTGAGGGGTGCGCACTCGGGTCCGCCTCACCACAGGGAGGACCGGGAGTCAGGTCGCCTCGTCGTCGAAGGGCGGACGTTTGCCGTTCAACCTGGCCGCGGGCTTCTTCTCCGGTTCCTCGTCCTCCCAGAAGTGCTTCTGTACGAAGCGCTTGGGGTTGAGGTCCTGCACGTCGAAGTCCTTGAACTCCGGTCCCAGGCCCTCCTTGATGTCCTTGGAGGCGGAGTTGGCCATGACACGCAGCTGGCGCAACACCCTGCCGATCTGCTGGGCGGCCTTGGGCAGCTGGTCGGGGCCGAAGATGAGCAGCGCGAGCAGGAGGAGGATGACGAACTCTCCTCCGCTGATGTTGAACATGCGCGACCCTCGTCCTTCGTGTACAGACCGGCACCAAGCAGGTTAACCGGTATC
>CALGOD010000365.1 GCA_937957845.1 uncultured Nocardiopsis sp. | reverse complement strand
CGGCGCACCTCAGCCCACCAGCGCCGCCGACCACACCTTCCGGTTGCGCGCCACGTACTCCGAAGCCGCCCCCCAGTGGTCGGCGTGACCCTCGGCGTGCAGTCGCGCCCACGGCTGGTCTCCGGTGCGGGCCCCTTCCACCAGCAGGTCGTACATTCCGCGCACCCGTCGCAGGACCGCGCCGGGAAGTTCGCGGCGCTGTTCCTCGTGGCACCCGTAGCCGTCGGCCAGGGCGCGAAGCCGACGCGCGTCACGCTCGGGGTCGCCGCCCTCGTGCAGCGGCACGAACCCGTGCGCCGCGTAGCCCAGGTCGCCCATGCGCGTGCCCGGCCCCGCACCGTCCCAGTCGATGAAGGTCCAGGCCTCATCGTCGCGCACCAGGTTCCACGGTGCCAGGTCGTTGTGGCAGAGAATCTCCTCACGCTCGTGGGGGATCGCCACCTCCCATACCGACTTCCCGTCGGGTCGGTAGGCGGCGGTCAGGTCGTGGAGACGGCGGACGAGTCCGCCGAGCCGGCGCAGTTCCTCCTCGGTCATCGGGGCCATCCGGTCGGCCATCGTGCCGGGGACGTATCCGAGCACCTGGCGTCCCCGCCCGTCCCGGCCGAGCGCGGTGGGCGAGGCGTCGTAGCCGCGGGCTCGCAGGTACCCGAGCAGGGACATCACCGAGGGGGAGGAGGGCAGCCAGGGTTTGCGCACGGTCGGGCCCACGCGTACGACCCGGTCGGCGACGTTGCCACCCTCCAGTACCTCTTCTTCTTGTTCTTCTCGGTCTCGCACGGCATGCGATGCTCCACGGGACGGCCGCGGGAGTCCACCGTTTTTCCCCCGTTCCCTACCCGTGGCCTTCGGCCTCCCGCTCGGCCGCCTCCAGCGTCGCGTCGTCGAGCCGGGTCAGCCCGACGAGCAGACTCAGGGACAGCAGCCCCATGGAGGCGAACACCGCCGTCAGGCCGAAGAGTTCGGCGAGAAGTCCGCCCGCCGCCGCACCCAGCGGCATCGTGCCCCAGGCCAGCAACCGGTATCCGCTGTTGACCCGGCCCAGCATGGAGTCGGGGGTGATCCGCTGGCGCAGCGACACGGTGATGACGTTCCACACCGCGATCCCCACCCCGCCCAGGAAGAAGCCGCCCGCGATCAGGTAGGGGACGGCGGTCAACGCGGGAAGTCCCACGAGCACCCCGAAGGTGAGCACACTGGCACGCAGCGCCCAGACCCGCCCCAGCAGGTCCTCGATCCGGCTCGCGAACAGGGCGCCGACGAGACTGCCCGCGGCGACGGCGGTCATCAGCACGCCGTAACCGGGCTCGGACAGGCCCATGGGGGAGGCGGGACCGACGGCGAAGAGCACCATCACGGTGAAGGCCGCGTTGCTTCCGAAGTTGCTCACCCCCACCATGACCGCGAAGGACCGCAGGAGCCGGTGGCGCCACAGGAAGCGCAGCCCCTCGGCGATGTCGCCGCGCATGGTGGTGGGCGAGGGTCCGGCGACCCCGAAGCGGCCGCGTACGAGCAGCAGCGCTCCCACCGCGATCAGCCACAGGGCCGCCGGGGCGGCGAAGGCCGCCGCCGCGCCCAGCGCCACCAGCAGCCCGCCCAGGGGAGGGCCGACGAACTGGTTGGCGGTCAGTTCGGCCGCGTGCAGCCGGCCGTTGGCCCGTGGGAGCCGGTCGCGACCGACCACCTGGGGCAGGATCGACTGCGCCGAGGTGTCGTAGAGCGTCTCGCAGACCCCGATCCCCAGGGCCACCGCGTACAGCAGCCAGATCGATCCCAGCTCCAGCACCAGAGCCAGGGCCGTGCCTCCCAGGAGCAGCCCACGGGCGATGTTGGCGCCGAGCATCAACCGGCGACGGTCGAGCCGGTCGGCGAGGGCTCCGGCGGGGAGCGAGAACAGCAGCCACGGCAGGGTCAGCGCGAACGTCAGCCCCGCGATGAGGAGGGGGGAGTCGGTCAGGCGCAGCGCCGCCAGTGGAAGCGCCACCTTCAGCACGCCGTCGGCGAGGTTGGACAGGGTGGAGGAGGTCCACAGGTGCCGAAAGCGTGTGCCGAGAGAGGCGGGGCGGGACGCTCGCGGGCGGTCGGGGCGCAGGGGGGCGTCGTTCGTCATGGATCGAGAATGACAGATCGATTGAGAAATATCAATCGATAGTGGAAAGTCGATCGCTGTTAGGCTGGCTTCCATGGGCGAATCGGAACATGCGGAGGACTCCCCCCGCCCGCGCACACGGCGTCCGGCCACGGTCCTTGAGGCCAAGGCCCTCGGCCACCCGCTGCGGGTGCGCATCCTGCGTCTGTGCCTGAGGCGGGAACTCACCAACAAGGAACTGGCCGACCGGTTGGACACCACCCCGGGCACGGTCCTCTACCACGTGCGCCGGCTCGTGGACGCGGGTCTGCTGACGCCCGCCCCCGTGCGCACCGGGGTCGGCGGCGCGCTGGAGAAGCCCTACCGTGCCACCGGGGAGACCTGGTGGCTGGAGAACCCTCTCGGGGACGCCGACGCGGACGAGGCCGCCGCCCCGGTGGAGGCCTTCCAGCAGGAACTGCGCGAGGCCGGCACGGAGTCGGTGCGGACCTTCTCACGGTTCGCACTCCGCCTGTCGGAGGAGGACGTCGCCGAGCTGGACCGGCGTATCGTCGCGATCCTGGACGAGTACGTGGCCACGGAGGAGCAGCGTTCGGACCGCCCCCTCTACTCGGGGATCTTCCTCCTGCACCGCCCCGCCGAGTGAACGTGCGCGGTCCATGGCCGCGTGGTCCGTCGGTGAGGGCCGGGAGGAGGTGATCCCGCTCCGTGGCTCCTTCGACCGTGTCCCGGGCCCTGGTCGCCGTACCCGAGGAACGCGCCACGTCCGGGGTGGGTCGCGCCTCAGCGCGCGACCCACCCCGGACGGAGCCTTCAGGAGGAGTTGATGAAGTACACCACCGCCAGGACGAGCAACGCCAGGATCACCAGTACGGCGATGGTGATCTTGACCGCCGAGTACGGGCGCTCGCCCTGGACCTCGCCCGTGCAGCCGTTCACCACGATCTGCCAGCTCTTTCCACCGTGCAGGTAGGCGCCCGCCCACACCGGTAGCAGCATGAGCTTGCCGGTCACGTCGAAGTAGGAGGTGGACACCGACGTCACGCGCTGCTCGTCGCCGCCGATGTCGTGACGGCAGTCCTGGTCGATGACCCCGGCCATGA
>CALGOD010000364.1 GCA_937957845.1 uncultured Nocardiopsis sp. | reverse complement strand
TTCGGTCCCACATCCGAAGGCGAGAACACCGGCGACAGCACGGTTTACAGCGCTCCGGACAGCGAGGAATCCCGGGTCGGGACGGTGGAGTCCGGATCGAAGGAGGCGGGGACGGAATACCATCCCCGTCCTGAGCGATCTAGTAGCGAGGGCTCAACCGACAAGGACACCGGCGAGGATACAGACCCCGGTGCGAAGCCCGAGTAGACACGGGGAAGCCACGTGGACCGGCTGTGTCCGGAACACGTATCGGGGCCACCCCGTACCTTTCGAGCAGACCACGGGTTGACGATTGAGAAAGACCGTGACCAGAGCTGAGTCCGAGTACGGCCGTAGATCCCGGCGGGGCGGAAACCGCCGTGCCGAAGAGCTGACCTACGACCACACCGACGACTACGGGCGCGACGAGCACGAGGACGGGTACGACCCCGAGGAGGACTTCTCCGAGGAGTACGGTCACACCCGTTCCGAAGCCGACAGCGCGAGCTCCTACGACGACTACGACTACGACGACCACGCGGACGAGGATCCCGCCGACGACGGCGAGGGGGGATCGGAGTCCACACGAGGGGGCCGCTCCTCCCGCCGCGGGCGTGGAGGCCGCCGCTCCTCCGGGACCTCCCGTCGCCGGGCCTCCGGCGCCTCCCGACTCGGAGCGGACAGGGTCTCCGCCTTCTCCGCCGCCGCGATCAAGAAGGTGTCGGTCCTGGGCGACCGCCCCAACCAGATCGTCTACACCCTCGCCGAACAGAGCAAACGCAAACGCGGCACCGCCGTACTGGGCCTGCTGCTGGGAGCGTTCAGCCTCGCCCTGGTGAGCCTCCTCGGCCTGCTGTCCTACCAGCTCTTCGCCGGAGGGGGCGGAACCGTCGCCGGTGGTGACGAGTCGGTCGTGGCGCCCCCGGAGGGGCACAGCACCCTCACACCGGACCTGTACCTGTCCGAGCCCAACCGCGAGGACGTGTTCGGTCCCATCAACGAGCGCCCCGAGGGCGTCGAGCCCATGAGCGAGGACACCGTCTTCGCCTCGGTCGACGAGATCGGGCTGGACGACATGAAGCTGGAGCTGCGCCAGGGCACGGTCACCGACTCCTGCACCTCCCTGGTGTGGGGTGACGAGCTCGGCCAGAGCCTCATCGACGCCAACTGCATCCGCGCGGCCTCCGGTGTGTACACCGACGCCGACGAGAAGCACGTCGCGCAGTTCACCCTGTTCGACCTGGCCGACGCCGAGGAGGCGGCCAAGGTCGAGCGGGCCATGGACCCCACCAACGCCGACAGTGGCGCCGGTTTCCTGCTGACCCAGACCGGCGAGGAGATCCCGGGGCTGCGCGACGGTTACAGTCAGGCCAACGCCCAGGTCATGGGCCACTACCTGGCCGTGTTCTGGGTGGCCGAGACCGACGGCTCGCCGCCCGGGGACAACGCCGACATGGCGACGCTGAGCGTGGCGTCCATGAACGCCGCCCGCTACGTCTACGAGGAGGTCGTCGCGGTGGGCGGTACCGAGGAGTAGCCTGTCCGACCCTGTCGGACGCCCCGATATGATCTCGGACAGATCGGCCCCCGGCCGCAACATGAAGCGGCCGGGGGCCGCTTGCGAACGTCATCGGTCCGGCCCACCCCGGGCGGGCCGGACCCATCCGAGGAAAGGTCTCCTGGGTGTCCCCTTCTGAACCGTCGGCGTCCGGTCCCGCGGGGCGTCGGCGGAAGAGCAGTGAGTCCGACGACGCGTCCTCAGGACGTTCCTCCCGGACGGAGGGACGCCGTCGGGCCGGAGGCCGCAGGAAGAAGGAGCCCAAGCGCTTCGGTCGCCTGATCGGCATCCTGTCCGTCGTACTGGTCGTGGCCCTGATCGTCCTCGGAGTGGTGCTGTACGTGCAACTCGGCCAGGACGAGGGCGAAGGCCAGGCCGACGCTCGCCGAACCCGTCCCGTCGTGTACCGGATCATCGACACCGGCGGCATGAACGAGGTCCTGGCCACGCGCGAGGCCGACAGCCGGCCCCTCAACGAGGGCGAGCTGTTCGGCGACCGTAACTCCGAGATCTCCAGTCAGAGCATCGACTTCACCCTGCGCGACTCACATCTGACCGAGGACTGTTCCGAGGCGGTGTGGGGCCAGGAGGCCCGGGACGCGTTGGCGGAGGCCGACTGCACCCAGGCCGGGCGCGCCACCTACGTCTCCGACGACTACTTCGGCGTGGCGGCCGTGTTCAACCTGGCCGACGTCGAGAGCAGCCGGGCCCTGGCCGCGGCCCTGGCCGAACCCGAGGACGAAGGGGAAGAGGCCACCGGCCCCGACCCCGGATTCGTGCTCGACCCCTCGGGAGAAGAACCCTTCGACCGTCTGGGAGAGGGCTACAGCGCCAGCGACGCCATCGTCAGTGGCCACTACCTGGTCATCGTGTGGGTCCAACCCACCGCGTCGGAATCGGTGGAGGATCGGGTCAGCCTCTCCGGTCCGCTCGTGGCCCTGGCCAACTTCCGTGACCCCCTCTACCGGCGGATGGTGCAGCTCGACGACTCCGACGACGAGACCGAGCAGGCGCCCGAGGAGGTCGTGGGGCTGAGTGCGGACGCACTGGGGGGCGAGGAGAACGGCCTCGGTGAGACCCAGGACGGACAGACCGGCACCGGCTGACACCCGTGCCAACGGACACGCGGGGCCCACGGAGCATCTCCGTGGGCCCCGTCGCCGTCACACGTTCTCCGGGATGCCCGCGACCAGGCCCTGGACCACCGCCCGCAGCTCGCCGAAACGGTGCTCGGGAAGATCCAGCAGGGTGTGCTCGGGCACCCAGGACGCGACCCCGGCCACCGCGTGACGCGCGGTGCGCTTGTTGATAGGGTTCCCCCTCCACGCCGCGACCTCCACCGCCCCCGCCCGCAGTGTCGCGGTGAGGCGACCGTGCGCGCGTTCCTGCACATGGACCAGAAGACGTTCCACCGCCGAATCCGGCTCGGCGCGTCGGGTCAGCCGCACCGCCGTCAGGTCCGAGGACCCGAACCCGCGCAGGAAACGCACCTCGAAACGGGGCTCCACCATGGCACGTAGTGCCCGCTGCCCCGTCTCGTCGCGCACACACGCCGCCGACGAGGGCACCACCAGGTACACCGTCTCCCCAGGACAGGCCAGAGCGGCGCGCGCCGCCAGGCGTTCCCAGCCCCCGGTGAGGTTGACCACCGCG
>CALGOD010000363.1 GCA_937957845.1 uncultured Nocardiopsis sp. | reverse complement strand
TCCTTCTCGGGCTTGAGGGTGCGGTAGTTGATGGTTTCGGGCTTCTTGACTTCGCCGTGCGACCACTGGCGGATGTCGTCGGCCGTGGCCAGGCCGATGCGCAGCTCGTCGAAGAAGTTGACGTCGAGCACTTAATTCGTCCCCTGCTCTCGAAGAATGCGGAAGTTAGACCTCTTCGACACTGCTCGGCTCGCGCCGACCCAGGTCGATTCCCAGTTCCTCCGCCGCGCGGAAGACGTCCTCGTCACTGTCCCGCATCTCGATGGACATACCGTCACTGGACAGCACCTCCACGTTCAGACAGAGCGACTGCATCTCCTTGATGAGCACCTTGAAGGACTCAGGGATACCCGGCTCGGGGATGTTCTCGCCCTTGACGATGGCCTCGTAGACCTTGACCCGGCCCACCACGTCGTCGGACTTGATGGTGAGCAGCTCCTGGAGGGCGTAGGCGGCGCCGTAGGCTTCCAGCGCCCACACCTCCATCTCACCGAAGCGCTGGCCACCGAACTGCGCCTTACCGCCCAGCGGCTGCTGGGTGATCATGGAGTAGGGACCGGTGGAGCGGGCGTGGATCTTGTCGTCCACGAGGTGGTGGAGCTTCAGGATGTACTTGTAACCGACGGAGATCGGCTCGGCGAAGGGTTCACCGGTACGGCCGTCGAACAGCCGCGCCTTGCCCTCGGCGTTGACGAGGCGGTCGCCGTCGGCGTCGGGACGGGCCGACGCGATCAGGCCGCTGAGTTCGTCGCCGTGCAGGCCGTCGAAGACGGGCGTGGCCACGAGGGACCCCGGCGGCACGTCGGCGGCGCCGATCTCGTGCAGCGTCTTCTGCCAGCCCTCCTCGGCCTCCTCGACCAACCAGCCGTGCTTGGCCAGCCAGCCCAGGTGGACCTCCAGGACCTGGCCGACGTTCATCCGGCCGGGGACTCCCAGCGGGTTGAGGATGATGTCGACCGGCGTGCCGTCCTCCAGGAAGGGCATGTCCTCCTGGGGCAGGATCTTGGCGATGACGCCCTTGTTGCCGTGGCGACCGGCGAGCTTGTCACCGTCGGTGATCTTGCGCTTCTGGGCCACGTAGACGCGGACCATCTCGTTGACACCGGGGGCGAGCTCGTCGCCGTCCTCGCGGCTGAACACGCGCACGCCGATGACCTTTCCGGTCTCACCGTGCGGCACCTTGAGCGAGGTGTCCCGGACTTCGCGGGCCTTCTCACCGAAGATGGCGCGCAGCAGGCGCTCCTCCGGGGTCAGCTCGGTCTCACCCTTGGGCGTGACCTTGCCGACGAGGATGTCGCCGTCGACGACCTCCGCACCGATGCGGATGATGCCGCGCTCGTCCAGGTCGGCGAGGACCTCCTCGCTGACG
>CALGOD010000362.1 GCA_937957845.1 uncultured Nocardiopsis sp. | reverse complement strand
GGGTCCGCCGGGTCTGTTCCCGCTGGCGGACACGGCTTCCCCGACTCGGGGGCATCTTCGCCCTCCCTGTTGACATACCGACGGTATGTTCTTAGCGTAGTTCACATACCGTTGGTATGCGGAAGGTGCCATCATGCGACTCGACAGCTTCTATCCGGTCATCGGCACTCCCCGGCTCACCGAGTCCCGCGACTTCTACGTCGACCTGTTCGGATTCGAGGAGACCTTCGCGGCCGACTGGTACGTGAGCCTGCGCAGACCCGGCCCACCCGTCTTCGAGCTGGCCCTGCTCGACCCCACGCATCCGACCCTTCCCAAGGGCCACCGCAGGCCCGTCCAGGGGTTGCTGCTCAACTTCGAGGTGGACGACGTGGACGCGGAGTGGGAACGTCTGGTGGTGCGGGGCGGCCTGCGCCCCGAACTGGACATTCGCACCGAGGCGTTCGGGCAGCGGCACTTCATCGTCGCCGACCCGGTGGGGGTCCTGGTCGACGTCATCACCCCGGTTCCGCCCTCGCCCGAGTACGAGGCCGGATTCCTCGGGGCCTGAGCGGGTCCGCCCCGCCTCCCGGTACGGTCGTCGGGACGGAGAGGGGGCGGTCGTGGAGTCGACGTTGGAACAGGCCTCGCTGCTGGCGGCGAGGGCCCACGCCGGACAGGTGGACCGGGCCGGGCGGCCCTACGTCGAGCACGTGTTCGCGGTGCGCGACCTGCTCTCCGCGCACGGGACGCGCGCCCAGATGGCGGGGGTGCTGCACGACGTTCTGGAGGACACCACGCTGACCGCCGACGACCTGCGGGCGCACGGCTGTCCGGAGGAGGTCGTCCGGGCGGTGGAGTCGGTGACCCGACGTCCGGGGGAGCACTACGAGGACATGGTGCGCCGTGCCGCCGCCGACCCCCTGGGTAGGCTCGTCAAGCTCGCCGACACCGCGCACAACCGCGACGAGGGCCGCTTGTCCGCACTCCCCGTGGAGCAGGCCGCGCGGCTGCGCGCCAAGTACGCCCGGGCCCGAGAGATCCTGGAGGAGTCCGAGACCTGAGGAAAGGCGGTTCCGTGTGTTCTCCTGCTGGTTCTCCTGTCGGCCGTCCACACCGACCAGGTTCAGGAGCGCCTCGCCTTCTACGCCGGACCGGGGCCGGGGTTCGTGCGGGAGGAGCACGGCGAGGGACCCCGACGCCACGCGGCCGAACTCCCCGAGGGCGTGGTCCTGCGGATCCACCCCGCCATCGCGGAGCGCGCCACGGGCGTGGTGCGGCCGGGGTTCACCGTCGACGCCCGCGGCACCGAGTCCACCCTGGAGCCCGGACGCCGTGTCCTGACCGACTCCGACGGGCGCAAGATCGATTCGGACGTGCTGTGACACCGGGAACCCACCGCCCGCGTGCGGGGGTACCAGCCGGTCGGTATGCTGGCTCGGCCGGTAACACCGGGACGACGGGGCACGGAGTGGAAGAAAGATGACACGAGCACAGCGGGTGGCCGACACCGAAACGGCGAACAGACCCGTACCCGAGCGACTGCTCCGGGCGGCGACCCGATTGTTCGCCGAGCGTGGCTACGAGGGCACCTCGGTGCAGGAGGTCGTGGCCGCCGCGGGTGTGACCAAGGGGGCGATGTACCACTACTTCGGCTCCAAGGACGACCTGCTCTACGAGATCTACGGTCGCGTGCTGCGCATGCAGACCGAGCACTTGGTACGCATCGCCTCGCGGGACGCACCGGTGGTGGAGCGCGTGCGCGCCGCCGCGGCCGACGTCATCGTCACCAGTGTCGCCAACCTGGACGACACCGTCATCTTCTTCCGCTCCATCCACCAGCTCAGCGAGGACAAACAGCGCGCCGTACGCGCGGAGCGGCGCCGCTACCACGAGATCTTCCGTGACATGGTCGCCCAGGGACAGGGTGAGGGGGTCTTTCGCGACGACGTCTCCGCCGACCTGGTCGTCAACTACTTCTTCGGTTCGGTACATCACCTGAGCACCTGGTACCACCCCGGAGGCGCGCTCACCGGTGAGGACGTGGGCCGTCACTTCGCCGACCTGCTCGTGGCGGGGCTGCGCCCCGAGGCCTGAGGGACGCGCCCTGCGACGGTCTCGCCCCTGGGGCCATCGTCGACGGTCGACGGTGACACTGGGGGCATCGTCGACCGTCGACGGTGACGCTGGAGGTACCGTCGACGGACGGCAGCGGGGCCGGGGCGCTCGGCCCCGGCCCCACCGTCGTCTCCGGCGGTATCCGCTATTCCTGGCGGTACTTGCGCAGCTCCGCGCGGCCCAGCGAGCGCAGGTGCACCTCGTCGGGGCCGTCGGCCAACCGTAGGGACCGCACGCCGGCCAGCCACCCCGCCAGCGGCAGGTCCTGGCTCACCCCGGCCGCGCCGTGCGCCTGGATGGCCTTGTCCAGGATCCACTCCACCGTGCGGGGCGTGGCGATCTTGATCGACTGGATCTCGGTGTGCGCGCCCTTGTTGCCGACCGTGTCCATCAGGTAGGCGGTCTTGAGCACGAGCAGGCGCAGCTGTTCGATGGCCACGCGAGCCTCGGCGATCCACTCGCGTACCACGCCCTGCTCGGCCAGCGGACGGCCGAAGGCCTCCCGGTCCAGCACCCGGCGGCACGTCAGCTCCAGGGCCCGCTCCGCCATGCCGATGCTGCGCATGCAGTGGTGGATGCGGCCCGGCCCCAACCTGGCCTGGGCGATGGCGAACCCCTCGCCCTCCCCGCCGATGAGGTTGTCCACCGGCACGCGCACGTCGTCGAAGACCACCTCGGCGTGACCGCCGTGATCACTGTCGTCGTAGCCGTACACCTTCATGCCGCGCCGTACCGACACCCCGGGGGTGTCGCGCGGCACGAGCACCATGCTCTGCTGGCGGTGACGTTCGGCGCCCGGATCGGTCTTGCCCATCACGATGAAGACCGCGCACTCGGGGTTGAGCGCACCGGTGATGAACCACTTGTGCCCGTTGATCACGTACTCGTCGCCCTCGCGGACGATGCTGGTGGCGATGTTGGTGGCGTCGGAGGAGGCCACCGCGGGCTCGGTCATCGCGAAGGCCGAGCGGATCTCGGCGTTCAGCAGCGGCTTCAGCCAGCGCTCGCGCTGTTCGGGGGTGCCGAACATCGTCAGCACCTCCATGTTCCCCGTGTCGGGGGCGGCGCAGTTGAGCGCGATGGGCGCCAGCCGCGGACTGCGTCCGGTGATCTCCGCCAGGGGCGCGTACCGCAGGTTGGGCAGACCACCGTGCTCGGGGTGGCCGGCCAGGAACAGGTTCCATAGGCCCCGCTTGCGCGCCTCTGCCTGCAACTCGCGCACCACCGGAGCGGTCGACCAGGGGTCCTCGCGAGCGGCCAGCTGCTCCTGCAGCACGGGCTCGGCCGGGTAGACGTGTTCGTCCATGAAGACCAGCAGCCGCTCGCGCAGCTCCTCGGTCTCCTTGTCGTGGGCGAAGTCCATTCATTCCTCCTTGAGCATGGTGTGCGCGCGTTCCACCAGTGGCGCGACCATCTCGCCGACCCGGTCGAAACCCGCCCCGACGGTCAGCCCCTGGCTGTGTCGGAAGTGGATGCCTTCGGCGATCACCGCGAGCTTGAAACAACCCAGGGCCACGTACCAGCCCAACCGGGACACGTCACGCCCGGTCACGCCGGCGTACATCCGCACCAGCTCCTCAGGGGAGGGGTACCCCTCGGCGGAGGTGGCGGGAGGCGCTCCCACGCCCACCGGCTGGCCCTGGTAGACCAGCATCAGTCCCAGGTCCACGAGCGGGTCGCCGAGGGTGGCCATCTCCCAGTCCAGGACCGCGCCGATGTCCCCCTCCGAGGTGACGAGCACGTTGTCCAGGCGGTAGTCACCGTGCACGATGGCGGACGCCGACTGCTCGGGCAATGTGGCCGCGAGCCTCTCGTGAAGTTCGTCGATACCGGGGATGTCACGGCTTCGGGAGGCGTCCAACTGCTTGCGCCAACGGCGTACCTGCCGTTCCAGGAACCCCTCCGGGCGGCCGAAGTCGCCCAGGCCGACCTTCTCGGGCTCCACGGCGTGCAGCCTGCCCAGGACGTCGATCAGCGACTCGGCCACCTCGCGCACGGCCCGTGGACCGAGCGGGGCGATCTCCTCACGGGTACGGAAGGGGGTGCCCTCCACGTACTCCATGACGTAGAACGGAGCCCCCAGCACCTCGGGCTCCTCGCACAGTACGTGGGTGCGGGGCACGGGGACGGCCGTGTCGCGCAGCGCGGTCATCACCCGGTACTCGCGGGGCATGTCGTGCGCGGTCGCCAGCACGTGGCCCAACGGGGGACGACGTACCACCCAGTCGCCGGTGCCGTCGGTGACCACGTAGGTCAGGTTGGACTTGCCTCCCGCGACCACGCGACCCCGCAGCGGACCCGAGACCAGGCCGGGCACGGCCCCGTCCAGATAGGCGCGCAGCCGTCCCAGGTCCAGACCCGGGAGTTCGTCCTCGGGCTGTCGTGCGCTCACGCCTCCTCCTCGAAGACCTTGGCCTGCAGGCGGCGCATGCCGGCCAGCCAACGGTCGGTGTCGGTGGCCCGCGCCGCGTAGTAGTCCGCGACCTGGGGGTGCGGCAGGATCAGGAAGCGCCCGTCGGCCAGACCGGCCATCACCGCGTCGGCGACCTCCTCGGGGGTGATCGCGTCCCCGGCCAGGATGGCCTTGCCGGTGTCCCCGCTGCTCTCCAGCAGGTCGGTGCGCACGCCCAGCGGGCAGACGCACTGCACGGTGATCCCACGGTCGCCGTAGGTGGCCGACATCCACTCGCCGAAGGCGAGGGCGGCGTGCTTGGTCACCGAGTACGGTGCGCTGCCGAGCATCGTGAGCAGGCCGGCCGCCGACACGGTGGTCAGGAAGCGGCCGTGTCCGCGCTCCAGCCAGCCCGGGACCAGTTCCCGGGCGGCACGCACGTGGGCCATCACGTTGACCTGCCAAGCCAGGTCCCAGTCGGCCTCGGGGGCCTCGGGCCCGCCGCCCACGCCCACTCCCGCGTTGGCCACGTACATGTCGATGCCGCCCAGGTGGGCCCCGGCCTCGGCGACGAGAGCGGTGACGCCCGTCTCGCTCGCCGCGTCACCGGGGACGGCGATCCCGCCGATCTCGGCGGCCACGGCCTCGGCGGCCCCCGCGTCGAGGTCGTTGACCACCACGCGCGCCCCCGTCGCGGCCAGTCTCCGCGCGAGCGCGGCGCCGATACCGTTGCCCGCTCCGGTGACGACGACTCCGGCGTCGTTCAGCTCCATGTCACACACCCCCGGTCAGGGTGAGGCCGCCGTCCAGGACCAGCGTGCGACCGGTGATCCAGGAGGCGTCGTCGGAGAGCAGGAAGGTGACCGCGGCCGCGATGTCCCCGGGCTCGCCCAGGCGTCCCAGAGGGTACTGGGCGGCGACCTGGTCCTCGCGCCCCTCGTACAGGGCGGAGGCGAACCTGGTCTTGACCACGGCCGGGGCGACACCGTTCACACGGATGCCCGGGCCCAGCTCCACGGCCAGCTCCTCGGTGACGTGGATCAGCATCGCCTTGGTGGCTCCGTAGAAGCCGATGCCGGGGGAGGGCTTGGTCCCGGCCACGGAGGAGACGTTGACGACGGCGCCGCCGTGCTCGGCCATCCAGGCG
>CALGOD010000361.1 GCA_937957845.1 uncultured Nocardiopsis sp. | reverse complement strand
GCCTTTCCTGCCTCGGACCACGGGAAAACTCTTTCCTAGACTAGCGGAGTCCTCGTCCTGCTCACGGACGTTCGGATGTGCGGGCCTACTGGCCGGGGTGTGATCCCGGGTCGGGCGGGGTGTGCAGTTGCTCGCGCCAGGTACGGGTGGGGGTCCATCCCAGAGCGGTGTGGGCGGCGCGGGAGGAGAAGACCGCGCGGCCGTCGGCCAGGGCGGAGGCCGCCGCGGCGGTGGTGGGGTGGTGTCGGGGCAGCAGGGTGTGGACCGGGCCGGTGGCCAGGGGGTCGGGCGCCATGGCGTTGAACACCTGTCCGTTGTCGACCTTGTCGGGGTTCTCCACGACCAACGCGAACAGTTCGGCGGCGTCGCGTGCGTCGACGTAGTTGAACAGGGAGGTGGCGGCCAGGGCGGGGTCGGCCAGTCGTTGGGCCATGGTGTGGCCCTGTTGGGTGGGTGCGCCCCGCCACTCCTCTGGGGCGACCACGTAACCGGGGCGCACGCACGACAGGGTGCAGGGGCCGCTGGTGCGCGCCAGGGCGCGCACGGTGTCCTCGATGATGGCCTTGCTCAGCCCGTAGGCGTGCCAGGGGGCGACCGGGTGGGCCTCGTCCAGGGGCAGGTAGCGGGGTGTCCAGGAGGGGGTGTTGTACCCGTAGACGGTGGGGCTGGAGGCGGCCACCGCCGAGTGGGCGCCGTGTGCCACGGCCGTGGAGAGCACCGCCCAGGCCAGGCCGGTGTTGATCTGGAGGGTCTCCACGTCGGGGCGGGCGAAGGGCACGGCGATCCCGGCCAGGTGGACGACCGCTTCGGGGCGGGCGCGGGTGAAGGCCTCCTGACGTGCGGTGTCGTCGAGCAGGTCGGCGGTGATGGTCTCCACGCCCGGGGGTTGATCGGCGGTGGCGGTGTCCACGGAGGTCACGGTGTGTCCGCGGTCGGCCAGGACGGAGACGACGCTGCGGCCCAACCGCCCGGAACCGCCGGTGACGAGAACGCGCATGAGGTGTTGTCCTTCCTGTGGTGTGACGGGTGTGCCCCGGCAGGCCCCACCCCGGTGGTCGTGTACCCGTGGTCGTGCTCGGTGCCCGAAAGTGACCACGGGTACACGATCACGGTGGGCCTCGGTCCGCTGTCAGGGCAGGTTCTGCACGGACACGGCCAGCTCCTCCAGGTCTTGTGCGTGGTCGGGGTGTCCGTCGCGCACCGCCACGCGCAGCCGCCGCTGCAGTCGCGCGCCCTGGGGCAGGGGCAGGCGTTCGTCCCAGGCCAGGGCGGGGCCCACCCCGGGGTACTCCTCGGCGCGCAGGAACCAGGGGTCGATGTGCTCTCCGGGTTGGCAGAAGAGCAGGGTCCACCTGCTCTCCGTCAGGCCGGCCATGGCCAGCCACCGCGCGCGGGAGCCGTGCAGGTCCCGTTCGCCCCGCAGCCCGCCCGCTCCGCTGATCCGGGGTGCGGTCGCGGAGAGGGGCGCGCGCCAGAACAGCCCTCCGTACCCGGCGCCGGGTCGGCCGTTGGTGGCGGGGCTGCCGATGCTCAGGTCGCGTCCGCTGGTGTTGCGCAGCGCTGTGCGCACGTCCAGCACCCAGGTGCGCTCGTCCAGGTCCACGGCCCGCAGGGTGCGTTCCTCGCTGAGCAGTTCGTCGCCTTGGGGGTCGGTCCACGACAGCAGTTCGACGCGGCGGTCCTCGGCCAGTTCCAGCCAGGACACGTGCCGTTGGGTGCCGTGGTTGTCCAGCAGCACCGAACCCCGGTCGGGGGTGAAGGTGCGTCCTCCCCAGAAGCTGGTCCCGGACACGTCGGGCACGGCCACGCTCACCCCGAAGTGGTGCAGGTGGTCGGCGGGCCGTCGTTCGGTGACCACCGTGCCCGCGAGGGTGTGCACCGGGTGCAGGTGGGGGCGGGGGGACAGGGTCTGTTCGATGTCGGTTCCGTCGCGAAGGACGGCCAGGACACGACCGTTCAGGGTCAGCGCGTTCATGGTGTGGCCTTCGTGCGGGCGGGACGCGTCCAGGAGGCCGGGTCCCAGGCGGGGTCGAGTTCGGAGAACAGCGCCAGGTGTTCGGCGCTGCGGTGGATGAGGGTGTCGATCCCGGGGATGACGCGGCGCACGCCTTCGTCGGTGCTGTGGACCTGCTGCATGTGGTCGGGAAGCGCCACCGGGTCGGGTGCGGTGCGCACCGCTTCGAGCACGTGCATGAACGCGCGGGTGGCCGGGGGAGGGACCAGCAGTGGCCGGTCGTGGCGAATGTGGTCCAGGAGGTTGACCAGCAGGTGGGTGCGCGGGTGTGTGGTGGTGGTCGGGGCACGACCCGGCCGGTGCAGGGTGACGCGGTCCAGGGTGTACTCGAACTCGATGCGTCCCCGCTCACCGTGCACCACCAGGCGCGGCGGCAGGTGCTCGGGTGCGCACAGGGTCACCGCCAGGGTGATGGGCAGGCCCTCGTCGGTGTGCAGGCGCACGCACGAGGTGTCGTCGGCCTCGATGGGGTGGGCGTGGAACATCTCCAGTTCCACCCGGGCCGGTGCGCGGGTGTGGGTTCCGGTGATGGCCAGGGCGGTGGCCAGGGCGTGGGCGAAGGGGTTGGTCAGCGCGCCGTCCACCACGTCGCGCCCGTCCAGGCGGCGCCGTCCGGCCCAGGGGGCGCGGTCGTAGTAGTGGGAGGTGCGCACCCAGGTTCCGGTGCCGCCGATACCGCGCGGGCGTCCGATCTCGCCTTGGTCGATGAGGGCGCGCACGTACTGCACCGCGGTCGACCCCAGGCTCTGGAAGCCCACCTGGCAGGCCAGACCGGAGGTCTTCACGGCGGTGTCGAGTTGCTCGAACTCGGCCAGGGTGGCGGTGGTGGGTTTTTCCAGCAGTACGTGGGAGCCGTGTTCCAGTGCGGTGCGGGCCAGGGGCAGGTGGGTGTGGATGGGGGTGGACAGGATGGTCACCTGTGCGCCGGTGCGCTCGATGGCCTCCCCCAGGTCGGTGTGGCAGGGCAGGGGTCCGTGGCCCTCCAGATCGTCGCCGTCGGGGACGGGGCGTTGGTCGCACAGGCCCACGAGTCTGACCAGGCCGCTGTGGGCGAGGGTGCGCAGGGAACGCAGGTGGGAGCGGCCGTGTCCGTGGACTCCGGCCAGCAGTACGGGTACGGGGATGCTCATCGCTCGGCCTTGAGCAGGTCGGCGATGCGGACCGGTGCCCCCGAGGCGATGGAGGCGTTGGCGGCCAGTCCGGTGAGCAGGGCGTTGCCGCCGTCGGCGTGGTCGGGTCGGATGCCGTCGTCGATGTCGCCGAAGAGGGAGTCCAGCATGACCTGGTCTCCGCCGCCGTGGGTGCCCTCACCGACCGTGACGGGGATTTCTTCGGGGGGCTGCCAGTGGCGGCGCAGCCACAGTCGTGCGGTGGTGTGCTCCTTGGGGGCGGGCATGCCGCGTACGGGTGTGGTCTGGTCCTGGTGGGGGGAGGTGTACTCGAACTCGGTCATGTCCAGTTCCAGGCGGCCCTTGCTGCCGGTGATGGAGATCCGGTAGCCCTCCCAGGGGGCGTAGGCGACCAGGTGGTAGGTCAGGCGGACGCCGGTGTCGTAGGAGACCAGCACCGACATGTCGTCCTCGATGGTGATGCCGGGACCGAAGACGTTGAGGTCGCGGTGGTAGCCGTCCTCGTGTTCGGCCTCCAGGTACAGGGCCTTGAGGTCGGGGCTGTCGTCCATGTGCAGGGCGAAGGGGTCGTCCTGGGCGGCGCTGTGGCCGTGGACGCGTTCGTAGTCGGCGGCCAGGCCGTGGCGGCGGCCGTTGTGGTCGCCGTAGAAGAACAGCCGCCCCGAGGCGTAGACGTCGGTGGGTCGGGCGGAGATCCACCAGTTGACCAGGTCGAAGTGGTGGCTGGCCTTGTGCACGAGCAGGCCGCCGGACTGCTGCTTGTCGCGGTGCCAGCGTCGGAAGTAGTCGGCGCCGTGGCGCAGGTCCAGGAGCCATTCGAAATGGACCGAGCCGACCTCGCCGATGGTCCCGGAGGCGATGAGTTCGCGCAGTCGGCGGTGGACGGGGTTGTAACGGTAGTTGAAACCGACCGTGACCCGCCCGCCGGTGCGGGTCTGGGCCTGCTCGATGCGCCGTAGTCCGTCCAGGTCGGCGGTCATGGGTTTTTCGGTCAGGGCGTCGCATCCGGCGTCCAAGGCGGCCACGATGTAGTCGGCGTGGGTGTGGTCGACGGTGCACACGATGACCTCGTCGACGCGCTCCTGGCGCAGCATCCGGGTGAATTCGTCGGGGGAGTAGGTCGGCACGGGGGCGAGCCCGGCGTCGGTGACGATCCGGTTGTGCACGGCCATGCGGGTGGTGTTGGGATCGCACAACGCGACCAGTTCCCCCCGGTCCCGGTGGGTGGTGGTCAGGGCTCGTGTGTACATCCGGGCCCGGGAGCCGGTGCCGACGATCGCGTACCTGCGTGGGGTGGTGTGGTTCACGTCAGGCATGGTAAACGCTTTCCGCCTTGGTCGACAAGGGCGGAGGCCAGGAGGCGCGCGAGCGTCCACGGCATCACGAACAAGACAGAGAGCTCCATTGCGACCACGCAGGGTCACTTTTCTTCCGAAAACAGCCCCGAAATCGCGGACGGAGCAGCCGCCCTCAGCGCCGGAGGGTTCGGCGAACGGTAACGATATGGGGTGTGGATCACACTTTCGGGCAAACGAAGCGTTGACACTCCCCTGGCCCGGTGCTAGAAACTGAACATCTTAGTACGTGGATAGCGCTTACCAAACCAAGTTTCCGCAGTTCACCACGTGTTCTTGCGCACAGAGCGTACGGCGCCCTTTCCCAACGAGATTGGCAGTTTCCATGAACCCAGGACCTCACGTGTCCGCCAGCGCTCCGGCTCTGGCCCCACAGGAGGGTGGATCCCCGTGAGCGCCCTCCTGCAACGGCGGCCGGCCACCACGCCGAGCGAGCCGTCCTCCTCAGGCACGCCCCGCCCCGCCGGCAAGAGCCCGGCACCGGGCGGGAGGCGTCGTGAGAACCTCGCCGCCTACGGATTCCTGGCCCCGTGGTTCCTGGGCCTGGTGTTCATCACCGCCGGCCCCCTGCTGGCCTCCCTGTACTTCTCCTTCACCGACTACAGCCTCATCGGCGACCACGCCTGGGTCGGCCTGGACAACTACGAGCGGATGCTCTCCGACACCCGGCTGCACAGCGCGCTGAAGGTCACGTTCGTGTACGTGTTCGTGTCGGTGCCGCTCCAGTTGGCGCTGGCGTTGGCACTGGCGATGGTCCTGGACCGGGGGGTGCGCGGCCTGCCGCTGTACCGGTCGGTGTACTACCTGCCCTCGCTGTTGGGCGGCAGCGTGGCCATCGCCATCCTGTGGCGTCAGGTCTTCGGGGCCAACGGCCTGATCAACCAGGTCCTGGGCTTCTTCGGCGTCCAGGGCGAGGGTTGGGTCTCCCACCCCGACTACGCGTTGGGCACCCTCATCGTGCTCAACGTGTGGACCTTCGGCGCACCCATGGTGATCTTCCTGGCGGGCCTGCGGCAGATCCCCGCCATGTACTACGAGGCCGCGGCGGTGGACGGCGCGGGACCCGTCCACCGGTTCTGGAACATCACCGTGCCGATGCTCACCCCGATCATCTTCTTCAACCTGGTGCTGCAGATGATCAACGCCTTCC
>CALGOD010000360.1 GCA_937957845.1 uncultured Nocardiopsis sp. | reverse complement strand
GTTGCTCGTGGACGTCCTGCGCGACCCGACCGAACTCGCCCTCGTCGACCCGGAGGTCGCCGCGCCCGCCGTCCGTGTCGCGCAGGCGTTGAGCACCGTCCGCACCCTGGCCGCGAAGGGCGCCGACGCCGAACAGGTCCTCTGGGAACTGTGGCGTGACAGCGGCCTGTCCGACCGGCTGCTGCGCGCCAGCCTGGCCGGGGGACGCAGGGGCGCCTCCGCCGACCGTGACCTGGACGCCGTGGTCGCCCTGTTCGAGAGCGCCGCACGCTACTGTGACCGGTTGCCCCCCGGCACCCCCGCCGGGTTCCTGGAGGACCTCGCCGCCCAGGAGATCCCGGGCGACAGCCTCGCCGAGCGTGCTCCCGAGGGCGAGGCGGTGCGCATCCTCACCGCCCACCGTTCCAAGGGGCTGGAGTGGGACCTGGTGGTGGTGGCCGGGGCCCAGGAGGGCGACTGGCCCGACCTCAGGCTGCGCGGTTCCCTGCTCGGTGTGGAGGAGCTCGTGGACGCCGACGTGCACTCCGCGGACTCCTTCGGAGCAGCACTGGCCTCCAAACTCCTGGACGAGGAACGCCGCCTGTTCTACGTGGCCCTCACCCGAGCCCGGCGCACGCTGGTGGTGACGGCCGTGGGTGGCGAGGACACCGACGAACGCCCCTCACGCTTCCTCTCGGAGATGGGCGTGGGCGAACCCGAGCCCGTCAGCACCGGCCTGCGCTGGCTGTCCCTGCCCTCGCTGGTCGCCGACCTGCGCTCGGTCGTCACCGACCTTCGAGCCCCCGAACCGCTGCGCGAGGCCGCCGCCCGCCACCTGGCCCGGCTCGCGGAGGAGGGCGTGCGCGGGGCCGACCCCTCCGAGTGGTACGCGCTCACGCCCTTCAGCGACGACCGTCCCCTGGCCGACGCCCAGGACACCATCCGGGTCTCGCCCTCCCAGGTGGAGAGTTTCACCAACTGTCAGCTGCGTTGGTTGCTCGAACGCGTCGCCGGAGCCTCCTCCGGTGACTCCGCGTCCGCCCTCGGCACGGTCGTGCACGCGGTCGCCGTGCTGGTCGCCCAGGGCAGCACCCCGGAGGAGATCGGCGAACGCATGGACGAGATCTGGGCCGACCTGGACTTCGGCGGCCCCTGGCAGTCCAGGGCCCAGCGGGACCGCGCGGACACCATGGTCCGCAAACTCGTCGACTGGGAGGCGGCCAACGACCGCGAACTGGTCGTCACGGAGGAGGGGTTCCGAGTGGACGTGGGCGGTATCGAGATCACCGGCCGCGTCGACCGCCTCGAACGCGACGACCAGGGCCGAGCCGTGGTCGTGGACATCAAGACCGGCAGGAACAAGGCCGAGGACCTGGCCCGCCATCCCCAGCTCGGCGTCTACCAGATGGCGGTCCTCAGGGGGGCCTTCGCCCGGCTCGGCCTCACCGAACCGGGAGGCGCCTCGTTGGTGCAGCTCGGAGAGAAGATCAAGAAGGCGCGCGAACAGGCCCAGCCCCCTCTGGGCGAGGACCCCGATCCCGGATGGGCCGGGACCCTGGTGCGCGAGGTCGCCACCGGTATGGGGGGCTCCCGCTTCACCGCCACACGTCACAAGGGCTGCAGGTCGTGCGCCGTTCGCTCCTGCTGCCCGGTCCAGGATGAGGGCAGACATGTCTGAAACCCCCCCCCCCCCCCCCCCCCCCCCCGAACCGGATCCTCCTCCCCCCGCACCACATCCCCGCTTCACCCCCGCGGAGCTCGCCCGTCTCCTGGGACAGCCGGAGCCCACGGCGGAACAGGCCGAGGTCATCTCCGCGCCCCTGGAACCCGGCGTGGTCATCGCGGGCGCGGGGTCGGGCAAGAGCGAGACCATGGCCTCCCGGGTGGTGTGGCTCGTGGCCAACGGCCATGTGCGCCCGGAGCAGATCCTCGGCCTGACCTTCACCCGCAAGGCCACCGCCGAGCTGGCGGAGCGCGTGCGCAGGCGTTTGGAGCAGCTGCGCGACACCGAACAGCTGCCCGAGGAGCTGCTCGACGGTGAGCCCACCGTGTCGACCTACAACGCCTACTCCGGGCGCATCGTCGCCGACCACGCCCTGCGCGAGGCCGTCGAACCGAGCTCCCGTCTGCTCAGCGAGGGACAGGCCTGGCAGCTCGCGGCCCGCGTGGTCGGTGAGTACGACGGACCCATGGACCTGATCACGGTCGGAGCCGACACGGTCACACGCCGGGTCCTGGACCTGTCCGGGCAGATCGCCGACCACCTCACCGGCACGGAGCAGATCCGAGGGATCGGTCGATGGCTGCGCGCGGAGATCGAAGCCCTGCCACGCAAACCCACGGTGCCCACGCGCAACCTGCTCAACGCCCAGTTGCGCCGTGAACAGCTCTTGCCCCTGGTGGAGCGCTACGAGCACGCCAAACACGTCCGTGAGGCCATGGACTTCGGCGACCAGGTGTCCTTGGCGGCACGCATCGCCCAGAACCACCCGGAGGTCGGCCTCATCGAGCGGAGCCGGTTCCGTGTGGTCCTCCTGGACGAGTACCAGGACACCAGTCACGCCCAGCTCGTACTGCTGCGGGCCCTGTTCGGGGAGGGCCACCCGGTCACCGCGGTCGGCGATCCCTGCCAGTCCATCTACGGCTGGCGCGGAGCCGTCGCGGCCAACCTCACCAACTTCCCCCACGACTTCCCGGCCTCCCCCGGTCGCGCCGCGCCCGTGCGCCGCCTGGCCACCAGTTTCCGCAACGGGGAGCGCATCCTGGAGGTCGCCCGGCACATCTCCGGACCCCTGCGTGTCCAGAGCCCGGAGGTGCCCGTCCTGTACCCCGGCCCGGCCCGGCGCGGCAGGGGCGTCGTCCACACCGGCCTGTTCGCCGGGCAGAAGGACGAGGCCGCATGGATCGCCGAACGGATCAGGCGCTACCTGGACGCCGACTCCGGAGAACCAGGCGGAGCCGGGACCGCGCCGGACGGTCTGCCGTGGCCGACCGGCGAGTCCGGCGGGGCCGCGGACGGCGGTGTCAGCCCCGGGGACATCGCCGTGCTGTGCCGCAAGCGTTCCCAGTTCCCGGTGCTGCGCGAGGCCCTGGAGGCGCGTGGCGTTCCGGTGGAGGTCGTCGGACTGGGCGGCCTGATGATGGTGCCCGAGGTCCGCGACATCATCGCCACCCTCCGCGTGGTCCACGACGCCTCCGCGGGCAACGAACTCGCACGTATCCTGACCGGACCGCGCTGGCGCATCGGTCCGCGCGACCTGGCCGCGCTCGGTGCCCGCGCCGCCGAGTTGGCCCGTCAGAGCAGGCGAGACCTCACCTCACCCGATCCCGGAGAGGAACCAGAGGACGACATCCTGCGCCGCACCGTACTGGACCTGACGGCGGAGAGCGGCAGCCTGGTGGACGCCCTCGACGACCCGGGCCCCGCCGAGAACTACTCCGAGACCGCCAGTGAGCGGCTCGGTCTCCTCGCCGAGGAACTGCGCACCCTGCGCAAACTGGTCGGACAGCCCCTGCCGGACCTGATCACCGAGATCGAGCGGATGCTCGGCCTGGACATCGAGGTGGGCGCACGGACCGGACGCGAGCCGATGTCGGCGCGTGCGGACCTGGACGCCTTCGTCGACCACGCGTCCCGCTTCGCCGGCAACAGTGAGGACCCCACCCTCGGCGGTTTCCTCAGCTACCTGAGGGCCGCGGCCGAGCGGGAGAGCGGCCTGGCGCCCGGTGAGCGCGTCGGAAGCGGCGACACCGTCAAACTGATGACCATGCACGCCGCGAAGGGGCTGCAGTGGCCCGTGGTGGTCGTGCCGGGGATCAGCGGCGGCAAGTACGCCCCGTTGTTCCCCACGAACCTGTCCGAGGGCGACATGTGGATCAAGGGCGAGCACCTGCTGCCCTACCGGCTGCGAGGTGACCGCCGGAACCTGCCCGAGCTGTTGTCGGTGGACAAGAAGGGCATCGACGAGTTCAAGGCCGCCGAACAGGAGCGTCATCTGTCAGAGGAACGGCGGCTGGCCTACGTCGCCGTCACCCGCGCCTCCTTCGCCCTGTTGTGCACAGGCCACTGGTGGGGACACGACGCCACGAGCGAGCGCGGACCCTCGCCGTTCCTGGAGGAGATCCGCCAGGCCTGTGAGGACGGCGCGGGGAGGGTCGTGCACTGGGAACCCCGGCCCGATCCCGACGCCAACCCCTATGAGGAGGAGGACGACGGCACGGCCGTGTGGCCACCGGAGGAGGACGAGGAGAGCGAGAGCCCCTCCGAGCGCCGAGCCGGGATCCTCTCCGGCGCCGACCTCGTCCGGCGCTCCCGCGCGAGGTTGCGGGAGGGGGAGGCCGAGCCGGAGGAGAGGACGGGGCCGCAGGGACTACGTCGCCGCCTGCAGGGATGGGAGCGCGACACCGAGCTCCTGTTGGCCCATCGACGTGCCGAGGAGGAGCGAACCGGGGAGGGGCCCGTCCAGGTCGAGCTGCCCGGACACCTGTCGGTCTCGTCCATGGTGTGGCTGGCGCGTGACCCCTCCGCCCTGGCCCGGCAGATCCGGCGTCCGCTGCCCCGACCGCCCGCGCCGCACACCCGCCGGGGCACCGCGTTCCACTCCTGGTTGGAACAGCGCTTCGGCCGGCGCGCCACGTTGCTGGACGAACTGCCCGGCGCCGCGGACGAGACCGCGGGAGAGGACGAGGACCTCGCCGAACTACAGAGCCGCTTCGAGGAGAGCGAGTGGGGCTCGCGGATCCCCGAGGAGGTGGAGGTGTCCTTCGAGACGGTCATCGGAGACCGACTCATCCGGGGGCGGATGGACGCGGTCTTCCGTGATCCCGAGACCGGTCGTTACGACGTGGTGGACTGGAAGACCGGACGGCCGCCCGTCACCGACGCCGAGCGGCGGGCCGTGGGCGTGCAGTTGGCCGCCTACCGCCTGGCGTGGGCGGAGTTGGCCGGGGTGGAGCCGGAGGAGGTGCGAGCCGCCTTCCACTACGTGCGTGCCGGGCTGACCGTGCGTCCCGCCGATCTGCTCGACGCCGAGGGTCTGGCGGCGCTCATCGAGACGGTCCCCGAACCCGGAGGATGACCGGGGGACCACGGCGGGCGGTCGCTCCGAGGCGGCGTCGGCCCGTGTCCCGTCCGCGCTCTAGGCTCGTTCCCGACGAAGGAGTCGAGAAAGGACCCCGCAATGGACGTACGCACCTACATCGAGGAGCACCGGGACGAGTTCGTCCTCGCACTGAAGGAGTGGCTGGAGATCCCCTCGATCTCCGCCGACCCCGCGCACCACCCCGACGTGCACCGGTCCGCGCGCTGGCTCGCCGACCACCTCACCGCCACGGGTTTCCCCACCGTGGAGGTGTGGGAGACCCCCGGCCTGCCCGCCGTGTTCGCCGAGTGGCCCGCCGCGAACCCCGGGGCCCCCACCGTGCTCGTGTACGGACACCACGACGTCCAGCCCGTGGACCCGATCGCCGAGTGGGAGACCGACCCGTTCAAACCCAGCGAGCGTGGCACCTCCCTGTACGCACGTGGAGCCTCCGACGACAAGGGGCAGGTGCTCTTCCACGCTCTCGGGGTCAGCGCCCTTCTGGCGGCCTCTGGTGCGGACGCCCCTCCCGTCACCGTCAAACTCCTCGTGGAGGGCGAGGAGGAGTCGGG
>CALGOD010000359.1 GCA_937957845.1 uncultured Nocardiopsis sp. | reverse complement strand
GGGGGAGCCTGGCGGCCATCAGCGGCAGCACGGTGATCATGATCCCGTCGGCGGCGTTACTGCTCATGCTTCCTATCCACAAGCGTGTGAAGTCCCAGCCCAGTGCGGGGGATCGGCGTTGTCTCTTCTTCGTGGCCATGGTGTCGGCCCTCATTTCCTTGTGGCGCCGGGTGGGGGTCAGGGCGGTGGTCACATGGGGTCCGGCGGTTCACATGCGGTTCTTCGCGGACCCGGGGAGTCCGGGGCCGGAAACCGTTGTGCACGGGATCCGGCCCCGGCGGGGGCGGTCCGGTTCGACCGCGGGGGTGGGGCGGCTGTGCGGCCGCCGTTCCGGTGCGGGCCCGTCGGTGTGGGCCCGCACCGGGTGTGTGCGATGTGACGTTCAGGCGTCGACGAGGCTCTTGGGGCGGATGTCGGTCCAGTTCTCCTCGATGTAGCGCAGGCAGAACTCGCGTGTGTCCGCGCCGGTGACGGCCTCCCATCCCGCGGGGACGTCGGCGAAGGAGGGCCACAGGGAGTGCTGTCCCTCGGCGTTGACCACGACGTGGAAGGTGCCCTCGGTGTTGTCGAACGGGTTCGTCATCTTCAGCTCCTCAGCTGCTTGGAGGTGATGGTTTCCAGACGGTCGGACACGAGACGGCCGATCCGCGCCATCGGCTCCGGGCGTGTCATGCCCATGTGGGTGGAGTCGATGTCGTGGACGTCGATGAGGCCGTCGACGTGTTCCTGCCAGTACTCGACGCGGGGTGAGTACCGGCTCCTTCCGCGTGTGGCGCGGAAGAAGATCGCGTCCCCGACGAAGAGCCGGGGGGTGTGGAGATTCATGACCCGGGCGTGGTTGACGGCCGCGTCCACGAGGGTGGCGACATCGGCCTCCTCCAGATCGGCCAGCACGGGGTCCTTCCCGCGCAGCTCCCGGACCACGGCGTCGCGGTCGAGCTCCTGACCGCCGTCGAGGAGGGCCTCGGTGGCGGGATCGTCGAGCATCATCGCCAGGACCTCCCCGTGGGTGATCCCGGTACGACGGGCCCCGGCCGGGACGGGATAGGAGTCCATGAGCCCGAGGAAGGAGACCTCCTCGCCCTCCTCCTGGAGGCGGACGGCCATCTCGTGGACGACGAGCCCGCCGAACGACCACCCGAGGAGGCGGTAGGGACCGTGCGGTCGAACGCCGCGGATCCGTTCCAGGTACTCCTCGGCGATCTCCGACACACTGCCGGGCAGGGCGCCGGGTGTGGTGAGGGCGCGGGTCTGGAGACCATAGAGCGGCTGGTCGTCGGCCAGGTGGCGGACCAGACCCGAGTAGCACCAACTCATCCCCATGCCCGGGTGGACGCAGAAGAGCGGGGGGCGGTCCCCGTCCGCCTGCAGCGGCAGGAGGACGTCCAAGGCGCCTTCCGTACCGTCTCGGCCCGCCTCGGCCAGAAGTCCGGCGACGGTGGGCGTGCGGAACACGTCCTTGACCCGGAGCCGGTTCCCCAGGACGGTCCCGACCCGGCCGACCAGTCGCGCAGCGAGCAGGGAGTGCCCGCCCAGGTCGAAGAAGGAGTCGTCGATCCCGACCCTCTCCAGTCCCAGGACCTCGGCGAACAGTGCGCACAGGGCCTCCTCCTGCGGTGACCGAGGAGCGCGGCCGACGCCGGCGGGTCCGTACTCGGGAGCGGGCAGGGCGCGTTTGTCGAGTTTGCCGCTGGAGGTCAACGGCAGGGCGTCCACGACCATGGTGGCGGCGGGGACCATGTACTCCGGCAGCGAACGCGACACGTACGCGCGTACCTCCTCGGTGTCGATCCGCCGGTCCTTGGCCGCGACCAGGTAGGCGACGAGGCGTGGATCGCCCGGGTGGTCCTCCCTCACGAGGACCACCGCGTGGGCGACCGAGACGTGCTCGGAGAGCACCGACTCGATCTCGCCCAACTCGATGCGGAAGCCTCGGATCTTGACCTGGTCGTCGGCCCGGCCGTGGAAGCGAAGGTCACCGCCGAGGGTCCTGGAGACACGGTCTCCGGTCCGGTACATGCGGGTGCCGGGGGGACCGTAGGGATCGGCGACGAACCGTTGGGCGGTGAGCCCCGGCCGGCCCAGATATCCGTGGGTCACCCCGTCGCCCGAGACGTAGAGTTCGCCCGTGACCCCCGCCGGGGTCGGACGCAGGCGGTCGTCGAGGACGTAGGCCCGTGCTCCCGGCAGCGCCCGTCCGATGTGGGGGTGCTCACCCGACAGCTCGGTGTGGGAGGCGTTGACCGTGGTCTCCGTGGGTCCGTAGGTGTTGGCCGCCACGACACGGTCGGCCGCGGCCCCCTCCACCAGATCGGTCCACGCCTTGGTCGAGACCGCCTCGCCCCCCAGGGTCAGACGCAGCGGCGGCGCGTCCGCGGGACGGGGAAGGAGGCTGTCGCGTACCAGCTCCCAGTGGGAGGGGGTGAGGTCGAGGTAGGTGACACGGTGTCGGGTCAGCTCCTCGGCGAGGGACCTCGGGTCGTCGCGGGTGTCGTCGTCCACGACCAGGACCGTGTCGCCGCGGCAGATCGGGGCCCACTGCTGGACCGAGGCGTCGAAGGCCGCGCTGGCGGTCCACGCCGAGACCAGCGGTTCGGGCAGGTAGTAGCCCGACTCCTCCATCCCCCGGATCAGGTAGTCGAGGTT
>CALGOD010000358.1 GCA_937957845.1 uncultured Nocardiopsis sp. | reverse complement strand
CCGTCAGGCGGTCGTCACACGACCGCGCCGTCGTCGGCCTCGCGGGCGGCCTTGGCGGCCACCCTCTGCTTGGCCTTGCGCTCCTTGACCACGTGCGGCGGATCGGTCCGGTCCCACTTCTGCAGCCAGATGGAGATCGGTACGGCGACGAACACCGTGGACACCACACCCGTGCTCAGACCGACCAGCATGGCGATGGAGAAGTCCTGGAGCGAGGACCCGCCGAGGAAGGTCAGGAAGCCCAGGATGATCAGCGCGCCCACCGAGGTGTTGACGGTACGCGGCAGGGTGTTGAGCACCGCCCTGTTGGCGATCTCGCTGAACTTCGACTTCTCGTCCCTGGCCCACTCGTCGCGCACCCGGTCGAACACCACCACCGTGTCGTTGACGGTGAAACCGATGACGCTCAGCAGCGCGGCGAGGAACACGCCGTCGATCGGCTTGCCCCACCAGACGAACAACCCGATCACCAGGATCATGTTGAACGCCAGCGACAGCATGGTGGAGACACCGAACGACCAACGGAAACGCCAGGCCAGGTAGATCATCTGGAGGGCGAGCGCGGCGCCCAGGGCGATCAGGGCCCGGTTGCGCAACTCCTCGCCCATGCTCGGGCCGATCAGCTCGTCGCTGACCATCTCCACGCCACCGGTGGCCTCGCTCAGGGCGTCGGTGATACCGGCCGCCTCGTCGTCGGAGATGTCGCCGGTGCGCACCGCGAGGTCGCTGTCACCGGACTCCTGCACCACGGCGGTGTCCGAACCCGGGAAGTCGAGCCCGGCGATGACCTCGCGGGCCTCGTCCACCGAGATGGCCTCGCCGCTGGTGACCTCGTACTCCAGCACCCGGCCGCCGGTGAACTCCACACCCAGGTTGGTGTCGCGGACCAGCGGCGCGGCGATCGCCGCCGCCACGATCAGGGCGGCCACGATCAGGCCCTTGCTCCGGTGCTTCATCAGGTCGGGGTTCTTCTCCACCAACCAGCTCCGGACCCCACCGATCCTGTTCAGACCGCTGATCGCCGGATGCTTGCGGATGACCGAGCGGCGCACCGCCCATTCGACGAACACGCGCGCGATGACCAGCGCGGAGAACATCGAGACGACGGTACCGATGCTCAGGGTCACACCGAAGCCCTGGACCGTTCCCGAGGCGAAGAAGAACAGCAGCGCCGCGGCGAGGATGGTGGTGACGTTGGTGTCCAGGACCGCGCTCCACGCCTTGCGGGAACCCTCCACGAACGCCTTCTCCAGGCTCGGCGGGATCGCCCGACGGCGACGCCGGGCCAGCGCCCCGGTCTCGGCCTTGGCGGCCTCGTCCTCGGTGGCCTCCCGCATGCCCGCGGACTTGTTCGCCTCGTAGACCTTCGACTGACGCTGGTACTCCTCACGCGCGCGTTCGAAGATCAGCACGTTGGCGTCGATGGCCATACCGATCGCCAACACGAAACCCGCCAGACCCGGCAGGGTCAGTGTGGCGTTGATGGCCACCAGGGCCCCGTAGGCGATCAGCGTGTAGAACGCCAGCGCGACCGAGGCCAGGAAACCGACCAGACGGTAGACCAGCGTGATGTACAGGGCGGTGAAGGCCAGACCCAGGACGGCGGCGATGGCGCTGGCCTGGATCGCGGCGGCGCCGAGGGTCGGGCCGACCGTCTGACGCTGGACCTCGGTGACGGGCAGCGGCAGCGAACCGCCCTCGATCAGCACGGCCAGCTCGCTCGCGGTCTCGCTGGTGAAGGAGGGGCTGGTGATGACGGTGGACCCGCCCGGCATGCCCACCTCGCAGGCGAACTCCGGGTTGACCTCCGGTGCGGAGATGATCTGCTCGTCCAGCACGATCGCCACCCGGCGGCGCGGGTCGCCCTGCTGGAAGCAGGCCGCGTCGCCGGTCAGCTCGGTCCACTGCTTGCGGCCCTCGCCGCGGAAGTTGACGTTGACCGTCCACTGAGTGCGGTTGACGTTGTCCAGGGCCGACTCGGCACTGGCGACCTGGTCGCCCCGGATCGCGATCTCACCCAACTGCAGGGGCGTGCCGTCCTGGTCCGGAAGCGTCATCACGACGTCTTCGGGGTTCTCTGCGGAGGGGCCGCCCTGGCCGCCGCCGGGCTGACCGCCGCCCAGGCCGCTCAGGAGCTCCTCCATCTGCTCGGGCGTCATCTCCTCGCCGCCCTCGCCGCCTTCGTCCCCGCCCTCGGCGTCGGCGGGGGGCCTGGCCTCGTCGGCGTCACTCTGCGGGGCGTTGGCGAAGTCGCCGCCCGCGCCCGGAGCCTGGACGCCCTGGCCTCCCTGTTCTCCCACACCGAGCACCGGGTGGAAGGACAGCTGAGCGGTCTGGCCGACGATCTGTGCGGCCTCCGCCGGGTCCTGCACACCGGGCAACTCGACGATGATCCGGTTCTCACCCGAACGGGACATGGTCGCCTCGGACACACCCAGGCGGTCGATGCGCTGGCGCAGCACCTCCACGACCTTGTCGGTGTTCTCCGCGTTGGCGGACGTTCCGTCGGGGCCGTCCTGGGTCTCCAGGACGATCTGTGTGCCGCCGCTGAGGTCGAGCCCCAGGCGTGGCGGGATGAACCACGCCGCGCCGAACGCGACGAGGATGACGAGAAGGGAGATGAGCGCGCGTGTCCAGCGCGCTCC
>CALGOD010000357.1 GCA_937957845.1 uncultured Nocardiopsis sp. | reverse complement strand
GCGGGGCGCCTGGTGTCCGCGCCCGAGGGCGTGCACAGCAAGGTGGTCTACGAGCCCGTGGGCGTCTGCGGCATGATCACGCCCTGGAACTACCCGTTGCTCCAGCTCTCTTGGAAGATGGCCCCCGCCCTCGTGGCGGGCAACACCATGGTGATCAAACCCAGCGAGATCACTCCGGTCACCACCGCCAAGCTGGTCGAGCTGACCACCGAGGCGGGTGTCCCGGCGGGCGTGGTCAACCTGGTGACGGGCAGCGGCCCCGACGCCGGCGCTCCGTTGTCCGAACACCCCGACGTGGACCTGATCTCCTTCACCGGTGGCCTGGTCACCGGACGGAGGATCATGGCGGCGGCCTCCCAGACGGTCAAGAAGATCGCCCTGGAACTCGGCGGCAAGAACCCCAACATCATCTTCCCGGACGTGGACCTGGACACCGCGGTGGACTACGCGCTCGCCGCCGCGTTCTTCCACTCCGGTCAGGTGTGCTCGGCCGGTGCCCGCCTGATCGTGCACAACGACATCCACGACGCCTTCACGACCGAACTCGCCCGCCGTGCCGAGGCCATCCGCGTGGGCCGTGGCCAGGACAAGGACGTGCGCTGCGGTCCACTGGTGTCCGCCGAGCATCGGGCCAAGGTCGAGGCCGCCGTCGCACGGGGGGTGGAGGAGGGCGCCCGGATCATCGCCGGAGGAAAGCGGCCCGACGACCCGGACCTGGCACAGGGCTACTTCTACAGGCCCACCGTGTTCGTCGATTGCGAGCGCTCCATGGACATCGTCCAGAACGAGGTGTTCGGACCCGTGGTGACGGTGGAACGCTTCGAGACCGAGCAGCAGGCCATCGAGCTGGGCAACGACACCGACTACGGGCTCTCCGGCGGTGTGTGGACCAACGACACGGCCCGGGGCGAGCGGGTGGCCGCGGCACTGCGCCACGGCACGATCTGGATCAACGACTTCGGCCCCTACTTCCCGGGAGCCGAGTGGGGTGGTTACGGACGCAGCGGCATCGGCCGCGAGCTGGGACCCGCCGGTCTGGACGAGTACCGCGAGGCCAAGCACGTCTACCGCAACCTGGCACCCGAACCACAGCGCTGGTTCGGCTGATGATGCCGCCCCGGGCCGTCTCGCGGCCCGGGGTGACGACTGCCCCGACAGGTGAGGGGCCTTCTCCACGACACCGGGTGCCCCGGGCGACGGCCCGAGGAGACCGTCGACACGGTCCCGCCCCGGTATCCCCCTGGAACAGACGACGAGAGGAACAGCCATGGCTCCCACCGAGACCGTCTATGACTACGTGATCGTCGGAGGCGGTACGGCCGGATCGGTGATCGCCGACCGGCTCACCGAAGACCCCGACACCACCGTGTGCCTGATCGAGGGAGGCCCCGACGACCGCGACCTGGAGCACGTGCTGCGCCTGCGCGACTGGCTGAGCGTCCTGGAGGGCGAGCTCGACTACGCCTACACCACCGTCGAGCAGCCGCGTGGCAACTCCCACATCCTGCACTCCCGGGCCCGTGTGCTCGGCGGCTGCTCCTCGCACAACACGCTGATCAGCTTCCGTCCCTTCGCCGAGGACCTGGACGACTGGGTCGCGGCGGGCGCCGAGGGCTGGGACAACGCCACCGTGCAGGCCTACGCCGACCGGATCAAGTGCAACATCGTCCCGATCGCGGAGAAGGACCGCAACACGATGGTCAAGGACTGGGTGTCCTCGGCCTCCCAGGCGGCGGGGGTGCCGGTGGTGGAGGACTTCAACGCCCTGATCTCCCACGGCGGCGGCTTCTCCGAGGGAACGGGTTTCCTGTCCATCGCCTACGACCCCTACACCGGATACCGCTCCTCCGCGTCGGTGGCCTACCTGCACCCGATCATGGACGTGCGCGAGAACCTCACCGTCATGCTGGAGACCTGGGTCGACCAGGTGCTCCTCGACGGTGACCGCGCCACCGGGGTCAGTGCCCAGAGCAAGGACGGTACGCGCGTCACGGTCAGCGCACGTCGTGAGGTGATCCTGGCCGCGGGCGCGGTGGACACCCCCCGGTTGCTCATGCTCTCGGGGATCGGGAACGCCGAGGAGCTGCGCGAGGTGGGGATCGAGCCCCGTCACGACCTGCCCGGCGTGGGAGAGAACCTCCTCGACCACCCCGAGTCGATCATCATGTGGGAGACCACGAGGCCGGTCCCGAAGAACACGGTGATGGACTCCGACGCGGCCCTGTTCGTACGGCGCGACGACGGCGACCCCCGACCGGACCTGATGTTCCACATCTACCAGATCCCCTTCGACACCAACACGAAGCGCCTGGGCTACGACTCCCCGCCCGACGGATACGCGGTGTGCATGACACCGAACATCCCCCGCTCACGCTCACGCGGCAAGCTCTACCTCACCAGCAGCGACCCGCAGGTCAAGCCGGCCCTGGACTTCCGGTACTTCACCGATCCGGACGGTTATGACGAGAAGACCATCGTGGACGGCCTCAAGATCGCCCGACAGGTCGCCGACACCGAACCCTTCAAGTCGTGGATCAAGCGTGAGGTCGCCCCCGGCCCCGGTGTCCAGAGCGACGAGGAACTGTCGGAGTACGGACGTCGGGCCGCCCACACCGTCTACCACCCGGCGGGGACCTGCCGCATGGGCGCCGTCGACGACGACACCGCGGTCGTCGACCCCCGGCTGCGTGTACGGGGCCTGCGTGGCCTGCGCGTGGCCGACGCCTCGGTGTTCCCGACCCTGCCCAGCCCCAACCCCATGATCATGGTCCTGGCCCTCGGTGAGCGCGCCGCGGACCTCGTCCGCGAGGACGCCCTGAACGAGAAGGAAGAAGCCCGATGAGCACGCCGCTGAGCGAAGCGGTCGACCCCGGTGGGGAAGCCACGGACGTCATGTTCTCCGTACGGAACATGTGGAAGATCTTCGGTCGTGACTCCGACAAGATCATCGGCACGGAGTTGGAGAGGGCGGACCGGGACCGGATTCGGGAGGAGACGGGGTGCACCGTGGCGGTGCGCGACGTGTCCTTCGACGTGCGCCCCGGTGAGGTCTTCGTGGTCATGGGCCTGTCCGGCTCCGGCAAGTCCACGCTGATCCGGTGTCTGACCCGTCTGATCGAACCGACCGCGGGGCGGGTCCTGCTGGACGGAGAGGACATCGGCGAAGCCACCCCGCAACGGCTGCGCGAACTACGTCGCCACAAAATGGCCATGGTCTTTCAGCACTTCGGTCTGTTGCCCAACCGGAAGATCATCGACAACGTGGCCTACGGGTTGGAGGTGCGGGGGACGCCCCGGCCCGAACGCTACGAACGGGCGCGCGAGATGATCGAGATGGTGGGCCTGGGGGGGTACGAGGACTCCCGTCCCGGCGAGCTGTCCGGTGGTATGCAGCAACGTGTCGGCCTGGCCCGCGCACTCGCCGTGGACCCGCAGGTGCTGTTGTTCGACGAGCCGTTCAGCGCGCTGGACCCGTTGATCCGCCGCGACATGCAGAACGAGGTGACCCGTCTGCAGCGCGAGCTGGACAAGACGTCGGTGTTCATCACCCACGACCTGCAGGAGGCCCTGAAGCTGGGCGACCGTATCGCCATCATGCGCGACGGTGAACTCGTGCAGGTCGGCACACCGGAGGAGGTGGTGGGACGACCGGCCAACGCCTACGTCGCCGACTTCACCTCCGACGTGGCCCGTACCACCGTGCTCACGGCCCGGTGGCTGGTACGCGACCCGTACCCGGGCGAACGTACGGACGGCCCGGTCACCGAGCCCGGCACCGTACTGGCGGAGGTGCTGCCGATGCTCGCGGCGAGCACCGCTCCCGTACGGGTGGTGGAGGGCGAGACCCTCCTGGGATACGTGGGGCGCGACGACGTTCTACGTGCCATCGCGGAGGACCAGTTGGAGGACCCCGAAGAGGCGGCCGCCATCGAGGAGGAGGCGGTGGAGGAGATGTCCGGGGGAGCCGCCGGTCAGAGCGGTTCCTCCCCGACCGGGAGCGGTGGGTGACATGACCGCGATGACCCAGCCCGCCACCGCTCCGGCGTCGAACGGAGATCCGGGTGACGCCGGGGGCGAGGGGGGCTTCCTTCGCAGGACGTGGGTTCAGGCACTGCTGGTGGTCGTGATCCTCGTGGCCGGCTACTGGGTGAGTCGGGCCCTGGGCAACCCCGCCTGGGCGAGCGGATTCCCGACCGCCGTCGGTGAATGGTTCATGGGCCGGCTCGACGAGATCTACGCGTGGATCGTCGTCAACCGCAACAACAGCCCGCTGTTCCTGTACTTCCTCAACTACATCTCGGTGGGACTGGGCTCGGCCGTCGTGCTGATCAACCGGTTCCTCGACTTCCTCACCTGGCCCGGTGTGACCCTCATCGGTGTGATCCTCGCCTGGAGGGTCGCCGGATGGCGGGTGGCGCTGCTGGTGCTCGTCACCTTCGGTGTCTTCGCGCTGAGCGGGTTGTGGAACGAGTCGATGACCACGCTGTCGCTGGTCTTCGCGTCGGTGGCCATCGCGTTGCTGTTCGGTATCCCGCTGGGCATCCTGGCCGGACGTAGCGAGCGCTTCTACCGGGGAGTGCGCCCGGTATTGGACTTCATGCAGATCATGCCGGCCTTCGCCTATCTGCTGCCGTTCGTGCTGTTGTTCGGCATCGGCAACCCGGCCGCGGCCATCGTGACGGCCGTGTACGCGTTCCCGCCCGCCGTGCGCATCACCGCGCTGGCCATCCGGCAGGTGCCCAAGGGCGCGCTGGAGGCCACGGCCTCGCTGGGCTCCACACCGTGGCAGATGCTCACCAAGGTGCAGCTGCCGATGGCCAAACGCACCATCCTGCTCGGTGTCAACCAGACCATCATGCTCGCGGTGTCCATGGTCGTGATCGCCTCGGTCATCGGCGCCGGCGGCCTGGGCGACGCGATCTACCAGGCCCTGTCCAAGGTCAACGTCGGTGAGGCCTTCCAGGCGGGCCTGGCGATCGTCATGCTGGCCATCGCGATGGACCGTGTGACCGGAGCCGTGGGAAGGGGGACCCGCGAGTCGCGTATTCCCGAGAACCGACGGCTGCCGCTGAGGGGAGCCCTGCTCGCCCTGGTGGTGTCGGTGGTCGCGGTGGCCCGCCTGCTGGGGGTGCGGGAGTGGCCGCTCGACCTGACGGTCAACATCAGTGATCCCGTGAACGCCCTGTACGGAGCGATCCAGGACACGATCGGCTCGGCCACCGCGGCCCTGGCCACATGGTTGCTGGGGAACGTGCTCGGCCCGCTCGCGGACCTGCTGATGAACTCCCCCTGGTGGCTGGTGGTGCTCGCCGCCACGGCGCTGGGATGGATCTTCGCCGGAACACGTGCGGCGATCGTCTCCGGCGCCTCCCTGATCGGAGTAGGCCTGCTGGGAGTGTGGAGCGACGCCATGGACACACTGTCGCAGGTGCTCGTCGCCTCCGTGATCACCATCGCCCTGGGGGTGCTGATCGGTGTGCTGATGTCGCGCAGCGACGTGCTCGCGGCCATCCTCAGGCCCATTCTGGACGCCATGCAGACCCTGCCGCCCTTCGTGTACCTGATCCCGGCGGTGGCGCTGTTCACCATCGGCCGGATTCCGGCCCTGGTGGCGGCGGTGGTCTTCGCCCTACCGCCGGTGATCCGTCTGGTCAACGACGGTATCCGGGGCGTGCCCGCCCCGACGCTGGAGGCGGCGCGTTCCCAGGGCTCCACACGCTGGCAGCTGCTCACCAAGGTGGAACTGCCGTTGGCGAGGGGCTCGCTGCTCCTCGCCGTCAACCAGGGGATCATCCTGGTGTTGTCCATGGTGGTCATCGGAGCCCTGGTCGGGGCCGGAGCGCTGGGCAACGACGTGGTGGTCGGCCTGGCACAGAACCAACTCGGCCTCGGACTGGCCTCGGGACTGGCGATCGTGTGCCTGGGTCTGTTCCTGGACCGTGTGACGCAGGGAAGGAGGCCGTTCCGTGCCTAGGACGAAGGGTTTCCTGTTCAGGGCCCTGATGGTGGGGTTGGCCATGGCCATGGTGAGCTCGTGCGCGGTGCGCACCGACCAGATCGCGCGCGATCCCAACACGGTCCGGATGGCGGTCAACGGCTGGGTGGGTTACGAGGCCAGCGCCGCGGTACTGAGCTACATCCTCCGGGAGGAGATGGGTTACCAGGTCCAGTTGATCCGCACCGACGAGCAGCCCTCCTGGCAGGCGCTGGACCAAGGGGTGCTCGACGTGATCATCGAGAACTGGGGCCATGAGGACCTGATGGAGATCTACGGTCCCGC
>CALGOD010000356.1 GCA_937957845.1 uncultured Nocardiopsis sp. | reverse complement strand
GATGACGACACCCTGGCCGCGGACACTTCTCAGGTCCAGCGGTTCTTCGAACGGGCGCGGGACCTGGACGAGCCCTTGGACGTCCGCCGCGAGCGCTTCACCGACCTGCTCGCCGACCACATGATCGACCAGCTCCCTTACCGACCTCGCGGACAAGGCCGGGCCCTGCGTCAGCGCATCACGGCCTCGCTGGCCGGCCCCATCAACGCCACCTGGCCCAAGATCTCCGAGAGTCGCCTGTACCGCCGCCTCCTGGACGACACCGAACTGCTGGCCCGGGTGTCCGAAGGAGTTCTCACCGACCGCGAGCGCTCGGCCCTGCACCGGCCTGCGGTCGGACCGGCCAGTCAGGAGTCCTGGACCCGCGCGGACCTGCCCTGCCTGGAGGAACTGCGGATCCTGCTCAGCGGGCAGACCCCCGACCGCTATCGGCACATCGTCGTCGACGAAGCGCAGAACCTCACCCCCATGCAGCTGCGGGCGCTGGCCCGCCGCTGCCCGAACGGCTCCTTCACCCTTCTAGGGGACTTGGCGCAGTCCACCGGAACGCACCGCTACCCCGACTGGTCGGCACTGACCGAACACCTGGACCTGCCGAACGGATGGGAACAGCAGGAGCTCACCCTCGGATACCGGATTCCCAGCCAGGTGATGCACACCGCCGTCCCCGCCGCCGTGGCCGCCTCCGACCTGACGACCTTCCCCACCACCCTTCGCGCACCCCGGGACGGGGAAGTGACCATGACCCGGGTGGGGCGGGAGGACCTGGTCGATCGTGTACGAAGGCGCGTACACGAGCTGTTGGCCCAGGCAGGGGAGCGTTCTGTGGCCGTCATCGTCGACGACGCCTCTCCCCACCGGGAAACGATCGCCCGGGCATTGGACTCCGATCCCGCTCTCACCGGTGACAACGTCCGCGTCCTCGGCGCCTCCGCCGTCAGCGGTCTGGAGTTCGACCACGTGGTGTTGGTCGAACCCCGTGAGATCACCCGCTCGGGGCCCGGAGGGCACGGGCGGCTCTACGTGGCGCTGACCCGGTGCACCCAGACACTGTCGGTCCTGTACAGCGAGGCGCTGCCCGAGAGCCTGTTCGACCCCGGCGCACCGGACGGGTACGAAGAGCGGGCCTGCACCCGTCACCGTGCCGACGGCCGGCGATGCGGCAATCGCACGACCTCCCTGGACGGATGGTGTCGGGCACCAGGATGCGACGGCTATCGCACCGAAAGGCCCCCGCTCAAGAAACCCCCGGTTTCCGTCTTGGAGACGCCTGCAGGAGCGGACCCCGCCGCCCGTTTGGAAGAAGGCGTGCGAGCGGAGGAGATCACCGTCGGCGCCTCGGCACGTGCCCGCTTCGCGGTCCTGCACAGGGCGGACGCGTGGGACGCCCAGGCCGAGATCCGCGCCATGCTCACGGCCTTCCTCGCCCAAGGGCGCCAGGGGCGGCGCGTGGACGGCCTCTGGTACGTGGACCACGAGGGCTACCGGCTGACCCTGGACCGCGCAGCGACGTGCGTGCTCGACTACCACACCGTGCACGTCGAACGCAGTTGGCTTCAACACCAGGCCGGGGTCGCCTCCAGGGTCTCCTCAGCCGCCCGCGCGAGAACCACCGACGAGGGAACGGAAGAACAGCGGATGAGCGCGCACACCCCACCGGTTCCAGCACAAGGCGGTCCTCAAGACCCCGCCGCCGAACACCTGGCGTCGTTCCTGTCCGAGA
>CALGOD010000355.1 GCA_937957845.1 uncultured Nocardiopsis sp. | reverse complement strand
ACAACTCGGTGCGGGTCTCCGACGAGTTCATGCGTGCGGTGGAGACCGGTTCCGAATTCGGCCTGACCTCCCGTACCACCGGCGAGGTCGTGGCCACCGTCGACGCCGGAGAGCTGTTCCGGCGCATGGCCAGGGCCGCGTGGGAGTGCGCCGACCCCGGGATCCAGTACGACGGCACGATCCAGGACTGGCACACCAACCCCGAGAGCGGGCGCATCAGCGCGAGCAACCCGTGCAGCGAGTACCTCTCGCTGGACGACTCCTCCTGCAACCTGGCCTCGATCAACCTGCTGAAGTTCCTGCGCGAGGACGACACCTTCGACGTGGAGCGCTTCACCAGGCTCACCGAGCTGGTGATCACGGCGATGGACATCTCCATCACCTTCGCCGACTTCCCGACCGAGAAGATCGGCGAGACGACCCGCGCCTACCGTCAGCTCGGCATCGGCTACGCCAACCTGGGCGCCCTGCTGATGGCCAGCGGCCACGCCTACGACTCCGACGGTGGACGCGCCGTCGCGGCGGCCATCACCTCGCTGATGACGGGGACCGCCTACCGGCGCAGCGCCGAGCTGGCCGGGGTAGTCGGACCCTACGCCGGCTACGCGCGCAACGAGAAGGCCCACAAGAGGGTCATGCGCAAGCACGCCGCCGCCAACGACGACCTGCGCACCGTGGGCGCCCTGGAGGAGCCGATCCACGCCGCGGCCACCCGTGAGTGGGCCGAGTGCCTGAGGATCGGCGAGCGCAACGGGTGGCGCAACGCCCAGGCGAGTCTGTTGGCACCCACGGGTTGCCTCACCGGCGACTCGATGGTCACCACCGACCGTGGCCTGGTCCGGCTTTCCGAACTGGGCGACGTCTACGGGCCCAAGTGGCAGGAGTTGTCCGCCCAGGTGTCCACGGACGAAGGCCCTCGGCAGGCGACGAGATTCTTCGTCAACGGAGAAGAACCCACACGGCGCGTTGTGACCGCTGGGGGATATCGCATCCAGGGCACCCACACGCACCGGATCAAGGTGGTGGACGACCAGACGGGGAGCTGGGAGTGGAAGCGCCTCGCCGACATCACCCCGGACGATGTGGTCCCGGTCCAGATGGGCACCCTGGTCGGTGAACCCCGGCGCGTGGTCCTGCCTGTGCTGGACCAGGCGTACTACGCAGGGGATCGGGAGCTGTGCGTTCCCGACACGGTCGACGAGGAACTCGCCGAACTCGTCGGCTACTTCATGGGCGACGGTAGCCTGCACGCCAAGGGCGTCCGCCTGTGCGTCGCGGATTCCGACAGTGATGTCGTCGAGCGTCTGAGGATCCTGTCCAAGGGGTTGTTCAACCTCATGCCGACGGTGACCGCCAAGCAGGGCTACCAGGAGGTCACCCTTTCGTCGGTCCGGCTGGCACGGTGGTGGAAGGCGGCGGGCTTCGCCAAGGATCTGCCCGGGCAGGACCACACGGGCAAGGGCTGGACCCCCCGTGTGCCTTCCACGATCCTGGAGGCGAACGATCCCTCTGTGTATGCCGCCTTCCTACGGGGCCTGTTCGAGGCGGACGGCACCGTCCACGAAGGAGTTCCCAGCCTGTCGACGGCGCACGAGTCCTTCGCCGCTGAGGCGCGCACCCTGCTGCTTTCGCTGGGCATGGCGACCACCACTCGTGTGACGAGGAGCGGTTACGGTGGTGATTGCCATGTGGTGCGGCTGCGCAATGTCGACCATGCGTTGCGGTTCGACGAGGTGGTCGGCTTCATGGGCGACCGCAAGAACAGGTCCATGGCCTTCCTGGAACCGGAGAACTCGGCCAAGGGCGACCGGATCATGCTGCCCCGCGAGGTGTGGAACGAGCTCGTCCCGGTCGGCCACCCCGAGCGTGACAACGTCATGCAGGCGTTGCGTAAATACGGTGGTGTCGCCCGGCAGTCGGCGGCCCGGATCCACGCCGAAACCCTCGACCCGCGGTTGGGACACGCTCTCGGCTACGTTTTCGAGAGGGTCGCCGCCAACGAGGACGGCGGAGTGCAGCCCACCTACGACCTTTCCGTGCCCGACAACGTGACCTACGTGGCCAACGGTCTGGTCAGTCACAACACCATCGGCTTCATGATGGACTGCGACACCACCGGCATCGAGCCCGACTTCTCGCTGGTCAAGTTCAAGAAGCTGGTGGGCGGCGGTTCGA
>CALGOD010000354.1 GCA_937957845.1 uncultured Nocardiopsis sp. | reverse complement strand
ATTGTGATATCACTTTTAATAGCAGGCCGGCCCACCGGGCCCCCGACCGAGAAGGAGGCGTGGACGCGATGAGCGCCGACACCCCTCGCCTACGCCCACCCCGACACCGCGTGGACAGACGCGCCGTGTGGTGGTGGACGAGCCAGTCACTGATCACGACGGTGCTCCTCACCGTGGTCCCCGTGGTGCCCGCGATCGTCTGGGAACCGCCGCGCACCTGGCTCCTGCTCGCAGCCGCCCTGATCGGCGGGTCGGGGCTGTTGATCACGGTGGTCATGCCGCAGTGGCGCTACCGGGTCCACCGCTGGGAGGTCACCGACACCGCCGTTTACACCTCCAGTGGCTGGCTGTGGCAGGAGTGGCGGGTGGCCCCGATGTCGCGCATCCAGACCGTGGACACCGCACGCGGTCCACTCCAGCGGGCCTTCGGGCTGTCCAGCGTGACCGTGACCACCGCCTCGGCGGCCGGTCCGATCGAGAGCGCCGGCCTCGACCACGCCTTGGCCGCACAGGTGGCCGACCAGCTCACCGACACCACCCAGGCCACGCCAGGGGACGCGACATGAGTTCTCCCGACGAACACGCCCCCCTCGCTCCGACGGACGGCCCCCAGGAGCCGGACGTCTCCCCGGCCACCGCATGGCAACGGCTGCACCCGCTCAGTGTGTGGGCCGCCGCCCTCGTGACGGGCATCTTCATGATCCCCAGCGCCATCGTGGGCACGGTCGTTCTCGTCGTGATGGACCAGCCCCTGTGGGCTCTGGCCCCGCTTCCGGCCACACTGGCGTTCCTGGCCCTGGTGACCTACCTGGACATACTGCGTCTGCGCGCGGTCCGCTACCGGGTCACGGCCGAGCGCATGGAGATGCGCTCGGGCATCATCGCCAAGGCCTACCGTTCCATTCCCCGCGAGCGCGTGCGCAGCGTGGACGTGGCGGCCCCCGTCTACGTGCGGATCTTCGGTCTGTGCTCGGTCACCGTCGGTACGGGGGAGAAGGTCGGTTCTGGCTCCGACCAGCTCCAGCTGCTGTACGTCACCGCCGAACAGGGTGAGTGGCTGCGCCGCGACCTGCTGTACCGGGGCACGCCGCGAAGCGGCGGGGACTCCTCCGAGGAGACCGCGGACACAGGCGCACCGGTCGAGACCGAGCTGGCCAGACTCCGGCCCCGCTGGTTCGCCTACGCGCCCGCGACCACCGCGACGCTGGGTGTGGGCCTGGGCGCCATCGCCGCGCTGCTGGGAGCCAACGCCCAGAGCGGCGGCCGGGGCTGGAGGTGGCTCTCGGAGCAGGCCGGCCTGCCCAGCGCCCAAGAGGTGTCCTCGTTCGTGATGGCGCAGGCCCTGCTGGTGCTCCCCCTCACCCTGCTGGGTCTGTTGCTCTCTGGTGTGGTCGTGCTGACCGCTGCCGCGGTGGAGACCTGGTGGGACTACCGCCTCACCCGGGAGGCCGACGGAACCGTGCGGCTGCGCAGGGGCCTGCTGACCAGCGTGTCGCTGTCGGTGGAGGGGCGCCGGCTCAACGGCGTCACCCTGCACGAGCCGTTCGTGCTGCGCTCGGTCGGTGGAGCGGACGTGCGCGCGGTGGCGACCGGGCTGGCCGCCGCGGACGCCCAGAAGACCAGCGCCAAGAGCCGCCTGTCCCCCGCCATGCCGAGACATCTGGCCCGGCGGTTGGCCGCCGACCTGATGCGGGCTCCGGACTCCCCCCTGGACGTCCCGTTGACCCCGCACCCCCGGGCCGCACTGCGCCGACGCTTCACCAGGGCCGGCATGGTCACCGTGGCGGGCGCGGTGTCGGCCGCGACGCTGGCCTGGCTGCACGGCCTGGTCGGCGCCGCCTGGTGGACGGTGGTGCACGAGGCGGAGCGGGAGATCATCGCCGTGCCGCTGGCCACGGGCGTGGTGGAGTCCTCTCCGAGCTGGGTCTGGGCGGTGCTCGCGGTGGTGATCGCGGCGGCGGCCTTCTGGTACGCGGTGGGTTCCTACCGCGCGCTGGGGCACGGGCTGCACCCGCGCTACCTGCTCGTGCGTCAGGGGATGGCGGTGCGCGACACCGTGGCACTGGAGCGGTCGGCGGTGATCGGCTGGCGGATCACCCGTTCTCCGTTCCAGCGCAGGTTGGGCCTTGCGGACGTGGCCGCCACGACGGCGGCGGGCAAGGGGATGTACGCGGCCTCGGACGTGGGCCTGGGTCAGGGCCTGGACTGGGCCGACCAGGCCGTGCCGGGGCTGTTGGAGCCCTTCCTGGTGCGCGGGGAGGAGAGCGGGGAGTCCCGCTCCTGACCTTGAGGTTCGGGGCCGGGAACCTCAAGGTCGTTCGGGGACCGTGTCGCGAACGGGTTCGCCTTCGTCCCGCACTCCACCGGTGTGCGCGAGCGCCATCTCCAGGAGGGGATAGACCTCGAACACCCGGTCCATGCCCAGCACCTCGAGCACGCGCGCGGCCACGGGGGCGGGTTCGGCCAGCACCATGTGCCGCCCTTGCAGAGCCAGGCTCTTGAACACCGACACCAAGGCGTTGACCCCACTCGCATCGAAGAAGTCGAGTCTGGACATGTCCACGACGAGGCAATCGCACCGCGACTCCTCGACGGCCTGGATCAGCCGATCACGCATACGGTCGGCGGTGGCGAGGTCGACTTCTCCGTGCACCGGCACCACCGTCATGTCCACGCAGGGGGAACGCTCCTGGATGAAGAACCGGGCATCCTC
>CALGOD010000353.1 GCA_937957845.1 uncultured Nocardiopsis sp. | reverse complement strand
CCACGTCCAACGACAGCGACACCCTGGTGTCGGAGGTGTTGACGTGCTGACCTCCCGGCCCCGAGGAGCGCGAGAAACGCCAGGAGAGCGCTTCGGCGGGAACGGTGACCGGGCCCACCTGAATTCCTTCGGTGGTCCTGCCTCGAGCCGTCACCGTCCCCGCCTCCTCACGTGGTCGACCCACGAACCGCGCCGTCAGTGTGCGGCGTCGTGCCAGTTCTGTCCGCTGCCGACCGAGACCGCCAGCGGAACACGCAGATCATAGGCGGAACCCATCTCGTGCGCCAGGATGTTCTCGACCTCCTCGCGCTCGCCCGGAGCGACCTCCACCACGAGTTCGTCGTGCACCTGCAGGAGCACCCGGGAGTCGAGGCCGCTCTCGGTCAGCGCCGCGTCCACCTGCAGCATGGCCACCTTGATGATGTCGGCCGCCGATCCTTGGATGGGCGCGTTGAGCGCCATGCGCTCGGCCATCTCCCGACGCTGCCGGTTGTCGCTCGTCAGGTCCGGCAGGTAACGGCGACGTCCCAGGATCGTCTCGGTGTAGCCGACCCTACGGGCCTCCTCCACCACCGAGTCGAGGTAGTCGCGCACGCCCCCGAACTCCGCGAAGTAGTCCCCCATCAGGCGCCTGGCCTCCTCCGGGGTGATCCCCAGCTGCTGGGACAGGCCGTAGGCGCTCAACCCGTAGGCCAGGCCGTAGCTCATCGCCTTGATCTTGGACCGGGCTTCGGCGTCGACCTCCTCCACCTTCACTCCGAAGACCTGTGCCGCCATCTGCGCGTGGAAGTCGTATCCACTGTTGAAGGCGTCGATCAGCGCCTGCTCGCCCGACAGGTGCGCCATGATGCGCAGCTCGATCTGGCTGTAGTCGGCGGTGAGCAGTTCCTCGAAGCCCTCCCCCACGACGAACGCCCGTCGGATACGACGTCCCACGTCCGTGCGGATCGGGATGTTCTGCAGATTGGGGTCGGTGGAGCTGAGCCGCCCGGTCGCCGCCACCGTCTGGTTGAAGGTGGTGTGGATGCGGCCGTCGTCGGCGATCGTCTTGATCAACCCCTCCACCGTGGTGCGCAGCTTGGTCTGGTCACGGTGGTGCAGCAGGAGGGAGGGGAGCTCGTTGTCGGTCTGCGCGGCCAACCACGCCAACGCGTCGGCGTCGGTGGTGTAGCCGGTCTTGATCTTCTTGGTCCTGGGCAGACCCAACTCCTCGAACAACACCTGCTGGAGCTGTTTGGGGGAGCCGAGGTTGAACTCGCGGCCCACCACCTCGTGCGCCCGCTCCACCACGCCGCGCGCCGCGGCGGAGAACTCACCTTGAAGGTCCTCGAGGTAGCCGCGGTCGGCCGCGATCCCGACCCGTTCCATGCGCGCCAGCACGTCCACCAGGGGCAGCTCCACCTCGTGCAGCAGATGGGTGCCGCCCCGCTTGTCGAGTTCGGCCGACAGAACGGCGGCCAGGTCGCGGGTGGCACTCGCGCGCACGGCCAGCAGGTACCGGTCACCGGACTCGGCCTCCTCGTCCGTGCCCAGGTCCAGTGTCAGTTGGTCTCCGGAGGGGGTCTCCTCCAGTTCCCGACCCAGATACCTGCGGCACAGGTCGGACAGGTCGAAACGTCGCTGTCCCGGCTGGACGAGATAGGCGGCCAGCGCCGTGTCGCTGACCACCCCGCCCAGCGTCCATCCGTGCGCGCCCAGCGCCAAGGACAGACCCTTGTACTCGTGTACCGCCTTGGGCCGGTCGGGGTCGGCCAGGAAGGCGGCCAGCGCCTCGGCGTCGGCCGGGTCCAGCGCCGTGGGGTCGACGAAGACGGCCTCCCCCGAGGGCACGCTGATCGCCAGCGCGTCCACACGTCCGGTGCCCGCGCCCCACGTGCCGTCCACCGCCAGTCCGGCGGGGGCCGTGGGGGTGAGGGTGTCGCCGGCGGGGGCGGCGTGCTCGTTCAGCCAGGTGGCCAGTTCACCGGTCCCGGCCACGGTCAGGTCGACGCGAAGACCCTCCGTCTGCGCGGTCGCCGTCTCCTCTCCGCCCCCGTCCAACCGGACGACGGAGTAGAGGCGCTCACGCAGGTTGGAGGCGAACTCCAGGTTGTCGAAGAGTGCGTCGATCCCGGCCCTGTCGGCCTCGCCCAGCCCCAGCTCCCTGACGTCCACGCCCAGTTCCACGTCCGTGGCCAGAAGGTTCAGACGCTGGTTGCGCAGCACGTCGTCCAGGTGGTCACGCAGGTTCTGCCCCGCCTTGCCGGTGAGCTCGTCGGCGCGGGCGATCAACTCGTCCACGGATCCGTACTTGGTGATCCACTTGGCCGCGGTCTTGGGGCCCACGCCGGGCACGCCCGGCAGGTTGTCGGCCTTCTCCCCCACCAAAGCGGCCAGGTCACGGTAGCGCTCGGGTGGGACGCCGTACTTGTCCTGTACCGCCGCGGGATCCATGCGGCGCAGGTCCGACAGACTCTTGCCCGGATAGAGGACGGTGCAGGAGTCGGTGACCAGTTGGAAGGCGTCGCGGTCCCCGGAGGCGATGAGCACCTCCATCCCGGCCTCTTCCCCCTGATGGGCCAGGGTGGCGATGACGTCGTCGGCCTCGAAGCCCGACGCTGACAGGTTCGTGACGCCGATCAGCCGCATGAGGTCCTGGGTGAGCGGCACCTGGGAGGGGAAGTCGGGCGGTGTCTCGGAGCGGCCGTCCTTGTAGTCGGCGTACTCCTCGTGCCGGAAGGTGGGGCCGGACAGGTCCCACGCCACCGCGACGTGGGTCGGTTCTTCGTCACGCAACAGTTTGACCAGCATCGACGTGAAGCCGTAGACGGCGTTGGTCGACTGCCCGGTACTCGTGCCGAACTTCTCCACCGGCAGGGCGAAGAACGCGCGGAAGGCCATCGAGTGGCCGTCCAGGAGGAGGAGCCGGGGTCGCCGGCCACCGCTGCCGGAGGGGGCCGCTCCGCCTGTGGCGGCTCTGGCCTGGGATGTCTGATCGGGGGTCTCTCGCTTGGTCACCACAAGCAAATCCTAGGATGCGGGGTGGACACTTCGCGGCCACACCGCGGGAACGACGAGGGAGGACGTGCTCGGGGACGGAGCTCCCGCGACGTCCGCACCGGCCCTTCCTCCCAGGAGATCGGAAGGCACACCTATGACGACGGACTCCGAGGCGATGCGGCGGATGCTCGACGGCGGCTCCCTGTCGGGCGGCTTGGGAGAGCGCATGGGCATCGTGGTCACCGAGGTCTCCACCGAGCGCGTGGTGGGGCGCATGCCCGTCGAGGGCAACGTCCAGCCTTTCGGGCTGCTGCACGGGGGTGCCTCGTGCGTGCTGGCCG
>CALGOD010000352.1 GCA_937957845.1 uncultured Nocardiopsis sp. | reverse complement strand
TCGTACGGGAGTGCCCGGGTCCCCGACCCCTTCGCGCCCCTACTTCAAGGAAGCCTTGCGGTAGGGCAGCACGAAATCGATGATGCCGTACTCCTTGGCCTCTTCGGCCGTGAGGATCTTGTCCCGCTCGATGTCCTGGGAGACCTGCTCCAGCGAACGCCCGGTGTGGCGGGACAGGGTGGTCTCCAGCTGCGTACGGATACGGGTGATCTCGTTCGCCTGGATCTCGATGTCACTGGCCTGACCGTGCATGCCCTCGGTCGCGGGCTGGTGGATCACGATACGGGAGTTGGGCAGCGCACCGCGCTTGCCCTTGGTCCCGCCTGCGAGGAGGATCGCCGCGGCCGAGGCGGCCTGTCCGATGCACACCGTCTGGATGTCGGGGCGGACGAACTGCATCGTGTCGTAGATCGCCATCAGGGAGGTGAACGAACCTCCCGGCGAGTTGATGTACATCTGGATGTCCCGCTCGGAGTCGAGCTGCTCCAAGGTGATGAGCTGGGCCATCAGGTCGTTGGCCGACGTGTCGTCGATCTGCACGCCGACGAAGATGATCCGCTCCTCGAAGAGCTTGTTGTACGGATTCATCTCCTTGACGCCGTAGGACGTCCGCTCCACGTAGGAGGGCAGGATGTAGCGGCTCTGTGGAGCCATCGAGGCCGCGCCGCCGATGAGACTGGGGTTGAACTCGGTCATTTCACGCCTTCCACGCACTGCGCCGTTCCTGGGACCAGGTCCGACGGGTCAACTCTGGCTCCGGCCCTGGGCCACGTCGAGGGTCCCCTCCAGGACCTCGTCGATGAAGCCGTACTCCTTGGCCTCCTGGGCGGTGAACCAGCGGTCGCGGTCGGCGTCCTTCTCGATCTGTTCGACCGCCTGGCCCGTGTGCTCGGAGATCTTCTCGATGAACATCTTCTTCACGTAGAGCAGCTGGTCCGCCAGAATACGGATGTCGGAGGCGGTACCCCCGATGCCACCGGACGGCTGGTGCATCATGACGCGGGTGTGCGGCAGCGCGTAGCGCTTGCCCGGAGCACCTGCGCACAGGAGCATCTGACCCATGGAGGCGGCCATGCCGATTCCCACGGTGCGCACGTCATTGGGGATGTACTGCATGACGTCGTAGATCGCCATGCCCGCCGTCACGGACCCGCCGGGCGAGTTGATGTACATGGTGATGTCATGCTGGCGGTCCTCGGCGGACAGCAACAGCAGCTCACCGACCAGGCGGTTGGCGATTTCGTCATCGACCTGCTGGCCGAGAAAAACGATTCGCTGGCGCAACAGGCGCTGAGGCGTCTGCTCAAGCAAAGGGGAAAACAGCGGTTCCGACGAACGGGCGTCGAATCGCGAGGACTCTTCAAAGGTTGGCGGCACTCTCGTCACCTGCTCCGGAATCGAAACGGTTGCGATACTGCGACACTAACGCCGCTCGGCACTGTGCTCGTCCGGATCCCGTCCCTGTTCGCTTTGAGCGCAGGGTGACACGGCCTCCGGACTGGACGTTCTTCCGCCGGCGAACACGAAGGGTCCCGCCCTACCTCGACGGGTCGGGCGGGACCCCTGTCTCCGGGAACCGGACCTACTTGGTGTCCTCGGACGTGGACTCGTCGGCGGCCTTCTCCTCGGCCTTGTCCTCGTCGCTCTCGCTCGCCTCGGTGTTCTCCTCCATGACCTCGAGGTCCTCGTCGGCGACGACCGCGGCGGCCTTGGCGGCCTTCTCCTCGGCACTCTCCTGCTCGATGACGTTGCCGTCCTCGTCAGTGATCCTGGCCTCGGACAGGACCAGGTCCATGGCCTTGCCGCGAACGACCTCGGTGAAGGCGACACGGATCTGGTTGGACTCGACCAGGTGCTGGGCGAGCTGGTCGGGGCTCACGCCCATGCGCTGGGCCTGCTCGAACACGTACTGGCTGAGCTCGCCCTGGTCGGCGCTCAGGTCCTCCTGGATGGCCAGCTGGTCGAGGATGAACCCGGCCTTGACCGCGGAGCGGGCTCCGGTGGTCAACTCCTCCTCGAACTCCTCCTCGGTCTTCTCCTGGGACTCGAGGTAGGCCTCCTTCGTGAGGCCGCTCTGGGCGAGCTGCTGCTCCAGGCTCTGGCGACGGCGGCTGATCTCCTCGTCGACCACCGCGTCGGGCAGCGGAATGTCGATGGAGTCGATCAGCTTCTCCAGGGCCTTGTCCCGGGCGGAGGAGATCTGCTGGATGCGACGGACCTCGGACATGCGCTTGCGCACGTCCTCGCGCAGTTCGTCGATGGTGTCGAACTCCGAGGCCAGCTGGGCGAACTCGTCGTCCAGCTCGGGCAGCTCCTTGACCTTCACGCTGTGCACGGTGACGGTGACGTCCGCCTCCTTGCCCTCGTGCTCACCACCGACGAGGGTGGTCGAGAAGGTGGCCTCGCCACCGGCCTCCATGCCGCGCAGGGTCTCGTCGAGGCCCTCCAGCATGGTGTTGGTGCCGACCTCGTAGGAGTAGCCGCTGACCGCGACGTCCTCGAGCTTCTCACCGTCGATGGAGGCGGCCAGGTCGATGGACAGGTGGTCGCCGTCCTCCACGGGACGGTCCACACCGGTGAGGGTGGAGAAACGCTCGCGCAGAATGTTGATCTGCTCGTCGACCTGCTCGTCGCCGACCTCCGCGCTGTCGACGGTGACCTCGATGCCCTTGTAGTCCTTGACCTCGAACTTGGGGCGGATGTCGACCTCGGCGGTGAAGGCGAACTCCTCGTTGTCCTCCAGCTTGGTGACCTCCACCTCGGGCTGGCCGAGCGCGAAGATCTCCTCCTTCTGGATGGCTTCGTTGTAGAGCTCCGGAACGGCGTGGTTGACCGCTTCGCTGACCACCGCTCCACGGCCGACGTAGCGGTCGATCAGCCGCGCCGGTGCCTTGCCCGGGCGGAAGCCCTTGATCCGGACCTGCTTGGCGAGCGACTTGTAGGTCACGTCGAAAGCGTGATCGAGCTCCTCGAAAGGCACCTCGATGGTCAGCTTGACCCGGGTGGGGCTCAGCTCCTCGACATCGGTCTTCACGGGGCGGTACTCCTAGGTTTGCCGGCTGGTGTCCGCGTCGGCCCGCAGGCGCACCACACACAACGGCGAAATGCACGCACACCCCGCGGGTCTTGACGACCGCATCCAGCCGGGGTGCCCTGCGACGGGCTGGGACTTACAGTTTCCTGCTGATCGCACCAAGTCTAGGGCAGATACACAGGGGGCCACGGCGCGCGGCCGAAGCCGCTGCCACGGTGGTTTTCGTCGGGGTGGCGGGATTCGAACCCGCGGCCTCATGCTCCCAAAGCATGCGCGCTAACCAAGC
>CALGOD010000351.1 GCA_937957845.1 uncultured Nocardiopsis sp. | reverse complement strand
TTAATATTCGGGCACGATTCGGACAACCATCGGTCAAGCGGGAACGGCCCGGCCATGGGGAGCACCCCCTCCGATCAACGGATCGTCACATGAACGCCCCCTCTCTATGGCGTTCACCACAAAAGACCTACGTTCTTCTCATATGACACGAACCGGAAGCGGGAATACGTCGTCCCGACGGCCTTTCCAGCGCGGTACGGCCCGGGCGCACCCTCCCGGGCGAACTCCTAGACTCTGGGAGCGTGAACGTCGCCCTGAACCCACCCAAGCTGTTCGTCCGCACCATCGCCCTGCACGACCACGCCGGCGGTCTGGTGGACCGGCTCCCCGCCGCTTCCCCGTTGGCGTGGTTGACCGAGGACGAGGGGATCGTGGGATGGGGAGAGGCCGCACGACTGGACCTGGACGGCGCCCCCGCATCGACCGAGCCCACCGACACCACCCGCTTCACCCAGGCGGACGAGTGGATGAACGACCTCATCAGCGACTCCCAGGTGCAGGACGAGGTGGGTCTTCCGGGCACGGGCCTGGTCGCCTTCGGCACGTTCTCCTTCGACCCCACCTCGGCGGGTTCCGCCCTCGTGGTGCCCCGCATGCTCCTGGGTCGGCGCGACGGCCGCACCTGGTTGACCACCATCTCCGACGAACCGGCCCCCCTTCCGGACCGGCCGCTCCCTCCCCTCCAGAAGCCGAGGCCCGTCGGTCCGCTCACCTGGAGTCAGGGATCGTTGTCGGAGGAACGGTGGATGGCCACCGTCGCCGACACCGTCGCACGCATCCGCGCGGGCGAACTCGACAAGGCCGTGCTGGCACGCGACGCCTTCGCCGAGGCGACCTCGCCCATCGACGTGCGCACCTTGCTGGAACGGCTGCGCACACGCTTTCCCAGTTGTTTCGCCTTCTGTGTGGACGGCATGGTCGGTGCGACCCCGGAGCTGCTCCTGCGCCGTGAGGGCGACCGACTCACCTCCCTGGTCCTGGCCGGCACCCGACCGCGCGGCGAGGACCCCGACGGTGACCGGCGTCTGGCCGAGGAGCTGATGTCCTCGGCCAAGGACGTGGACGAGCACCGCATGGCCGTGGACTCCCTGCGCGCCTCGCTGGGACCGCTCACCGAGGAACTGGACGTCCCCCCACGGCCCCGCCTGCTCGCCCTGCCCAACGTGCAGCACCTGGCCACCCCCGCGCGTGCCCTCCTGTCCCCCGGAGTGTCGGCGCTGGACGCGGTCGCCGCCCTGCACCCCACCGCCGCCGTCGGCGGCACCCCCACCGCGGACGCCATGCGGCTGATCGCGGAGGTGGAGGACATGGACCGGGTCGGCTACGCCGGTCCGGTGGGGTGGTTGGACGGAGCCGGTAACTCCGAGTGGGGCATCGCCCTGCGCTGCGCCCGTGTCGAGGGAGCGCACGCCCGCCTGTTCGCCGGGTGCGGCATCGTCGCGCAGTCGGACCCGCGAGCCGAGTTGGCCGAGACCGAGTCCAAGTTCCGCGTGATGCGCGAGGCCCTCAGCGACTGAGGTGTGTTCCTCTCCTCAGGAGCGCGGCCTGCGTCGGGCGAAGTCGTCGGCGATCTCGTCGAAGGTGGCCCAGCGGACGCCCTCGTGCCCGCTGATGTAGTCCATCAGCCGCTCGTGCATGAGCAGATTCTGCGGACGCCCCGAGACGTCGGGGTGCACCGTCATCGTGAAGACCGCGTAGTCGCTCTCCCGGTACACCCAGTCGAACTGGTCCTTCCACTGCTGTTCGAGGTCGCGTGGACTGACGAAACCGTGGCTGTTGGGGTTGGCTTTCACGAACATCATCGGAGGCAGGTCGTCCAGTTCCCAGGACGCCGGGATCTCGATGAGGTCGGTCTCCTCACCGCGCACCAGCGGCTTCATCCAGGTGTCGGCGGGCCGGTCGTAGTCGATCGGGGTCCAGGAGTCGCCGACCCGGACGTAGTACGGCTCGAAGTCGCGGTGCATCAACGAGTGGTCGTACTTGATCCCCCGGGAGATCAGCAGCTCGTTGGTGACCTTGGAGAACTCCCACCATGGGGCCACATAACCGGTCGGTCGCCGTCCCGTGCGCTGTTCGATCAGCTCGATACAGCGATCCAGAACGGCCTCCTCCTGCTCACGGGTCATCGCGATCGGGTTCTCGTGACTGTAACCGTGGACTCCGATCTCGTGTCCGGCCTGGAAACAGGCCTCGAACTCGGCGGGGAAGGTCTCGACGGAGTGGCCTGGCCAGAACCAGGTCGTCCGAATGTCCCTGCGCCGGAACAGCTCCAGCATGCGGGGGACTCCCACCTCGCCCGCGAACATCCCCCGCGAGATGTCGCAGGGGGAGTCCTCCCCTCCGTAGGAACCGAGCCAACCGCCGACGGCGTCGACGTCGACGCCGTACGCGACCAGGATCTCCTTGGCCATGACGCTGTCCCTTCCGTTCTCCTCCGGACCGACGCCCGGTTCGTGAGGTCGTGTCACCGGGCGACGGCACCGACCTCCGCCAACCAGCGCCGGCAGGTCTGGGCCGCGTCGGGGGCGCCCTGCCCGACCGTGCGGGTCAGGGCCGCCGCGAGCAGCAGACGCATCTGCCAGGGGGAGAGGTCGCCCGCGGGGATCGCTCCGGCCCGCAGCAGGTCGGCTCCGCCGCCGGAGTAGAGCCCGAGCACCGCTCCGGAGCCGACGCGGCTCGCCACCGCGACGGGGAAGCCCTCGTCGAGCAGCGCCAGGCAGGCGTTCGTCACGCCGGGAGCGGTGTTCCCGGCGCCGAAGCCGGCCACCACCAACCCCCGGGCCCCGGAGGCCAGTGCCGCGTCCAGGGCGACGGCGTCCACGCCCAGGTACTGTCCGATCACGTCCACGCGGGGAAGACGCTCCACGTCGGGGGAAAGGAGCGCGGGGGCGATGGACGGACGGGCGTACAGGCGAGCCCCCGCGTCGTCGACCGTCGCGATGGGGCCGCGTCCGGGCGCGGCGAAGGCGGAGAGCGCCAGGGTGTCGACCTTGCGGACCCCCACCGCGGGCAGGACCTTGTCATCGAACACCACGCTCACACCGGTGCCCTTGGCCTCGGGGGAGGCGGCCCAGCGCAGGGCGGAGGCCAGGTTGCGGGGTCCGTCGGGGGCCGTGTCGTCGAAGGGTCTTTGCGCCCCGGTGAAGACCACGGGCACCTCTCCCGTGTGGGTCAGCGAGACGAGGAAGGCCGCCTCCTCCATGGAGTCGGTTCCGTGGGTCACGACGACCCCGTCGGCCTCAGCCGAGGCGGTGCGCACCGCGCGCGCCAGGTCCAGGACGTCCTCGGTGGTCGCCGCGAAGCTGACCAGCCGCTTGA
>CALGOD010000350.1 GCA_937957845.1 uncultured Nocardiopsis sp. | reverse complement strand
ACCAAGATGTGGATCACCAACGGATCGGTGGCCGACGTGGCCGTGGTGTGGGCCGGCACCGACGAGGGGATCCGCGGGTTCGTGGTGCCCACGGACACTCCCGGATTCTCCGCCAACGTCATCCACAGGAAACTGTCGCTGCGCGCGTCCATCACCTCCGAGCTGGTGTTGGAGGACGTGCGGTTGCCCTCCGACGCGCTGCTGCCCGCCTCCCGTGGGCTGGGTTCGCCGCTGTCGTGCCTGAACGAGGCCCGCTACGGCATCGTGTGGGGTGCCGCGGGCGCGGCCCGCGCCTGCTACGAGGCGGCTCTGGACTACACGCTCAGCCGCGAGCAGTTCGGCGGGCCCATCGCCGGATTCCAGCTCACCCAGCGCAAGCTCGCCGACATGGTCGTGGACGTCAACCACGCCGGCATGACGGCTCTGCGCATCGGACGACTCAAGGACCGGGGCGAGTGCCACCACAACCACGTGAGCTTCGGCAAGTTCTCGTGTGTGGCCGCCGCCCAGCGCGTGGCCGCCACCGCGCGTTCGGTGCACGGGGCCAACGGCATCACTCTGGAGTACCCGGTGCTGCGGCACATGCTGAACCTGGAGACGGTCGCCACCTACGAGGGCACCGAGGAGATCCACGCGCTCAGCATCGGTCAGGCGGTGACGGGGCTCTCCGCGTTCCGGTAGAAGGGATCCTGGGGACCTCACTTCGTGTCCAGGCGTCCACGGTGCCGACGGCGGGCGCAAGCACCACAATGGTGAGCATCCGAGCGAGGGAGTTACCGAGATGGGGAACGAACCGACGAAGCGGTTCGAGATGACACGGCTTCGGCGTACCGCCAACGCCTTCGTCAGCGGCTTCGTCAAGTACGGGGTGTGCCCGCCGGAGTTGCACCTGCTCACCACACGTGGGCGCAGGTCGGGTTTCCTACGCACCATCCCGCTCAGTGTGCTGGACAGCGACCACGGGCGATTCCTGGTCTCCCCCTACGGGGAGACCGACTGGGTCCACAACCTGCGTGAGGACGGCTTCGCGACGCTGCGCCAAGGCGGTTGGATCGAGCTGATCAGCGTGCGCGAGCTGGGGACCGAGGAGGCCGCCCCGCTGTTGAAGGAGTATCTGGACCATCCTCGCGCCGCCGTGGTGGGTCCGTACTTCGAGACACCGCCGGACGCCCCCGCCGAGGCGTTCGCCGCCGAGGCCGACCGCCACCCGGTCTTCGCGATCGTGCGTTCGACCACGATTCGCATCTGAGCGGAGGAACCGGTCCCCGGGTGCCCTGAGAGGGTGCCCGGGGTCCTCAGTTACGGACGCGGAAGACGTCGTAGACCCCGTCCACACCCCGCACCGCGCGCAGCACGCTGCCCAGGTGTGCGGGATCGGCCATCTCGAAGGTGAAGCGGCTCTGCGCCACCCGGTCACGGCTGGTCTGGACGGTGGCGGACAGGATGTTGACGTGCTGGTCGGACAGCACCCGGGTGATGTCCGACAGCAGCCGGGAGCGGTCCAGCGCCTCCACGTGCAGTGCCACCAGGAACATCGAGTCCTCGGTCGGCGACCACTGCACCTCGACCATGCGGTCGGCGTCCAGGGTCGTGGTGTTCACGCAGTCCTTGCGGTGCACCGACACCCCGTTGCCCCGCGTCACGAAGCCGACGATCTCGTCCCCCGGCACGGGCGTACAACACCTGGACAGACGCGCCCAGACATCGGGGGACCCCTCCACGACCACGCCCGGGTTGCCGTGCTGGCGGTGGCGGGCCGCCTTGGTGGGCAGGGCCGACTCCGCGATGTCCTCGGCGTGGCTCTCCAGGCCGCCCAACGAGTCGACGAGCTTGCCCACCACGTGCTGGGCGCTGACCTGGTGCTCCCCCACCGCGGCGTAGAGCGAGTCCAGGTCCGCGTAGCGCAGGTCGCTGGCCAGGGCGATGAGCGCCTCTCCGCTGAACAGGCGCTTGACCGGCAGCTCCTGTTTGCGCATGACCTTGGCGATCTCCTCCTTGCCGTGCTCGATCGCGGCCTCGCGGCGCTCCTTGGTGAACCAGTGCCGGATCTTGTTGCGTGCCCGGGCGCTCTTGACGAAGTTCAGCCAGTCCCGGCTGGGAGCGGCGTCAGCGGTCTTGGAGGTGATGATCTCCACCGTCTCGCCGTTGTGCAGCTCGCTCTCCAGTGGCACGAGGCGGCCGTTGATCCGGGCTCCCACGGTGCGGTGGCCGACCTCGGTGTGCACGGCGTAGGCGAAGTCGACGGCGGTGGCGCCCTGGGGCAGGGAGATCACGTCACCGCCCGGGGTGAAGACGAACACCTCCTGTACCGACAGGTCGAAGCGCAGCGATTCCAGGAACTCTCCGGGGTCCTTGGTCTCCTGCTGCCAGTCGATGAGCTGACGCAACCACTGCATGTCGGGACTGCCCTTGGGCTTGCTCTCGCCGCCCCTGCCGCGGTCCTCCTTGTACTTCCAGTGCGCGGCGATGCCGTACTCGGCGCGCCGGTG
>CALGOD010000349.1 GCA_937957845.1 uncultured Nocardiopsis sp. | reverse complement strand
GATCGTCGGAGCCCTCCACGTAGGCCTTGAGGAAGCCGTGGAAGGTGATGATCTTGCCGGTCGCGCTGAACTCGGCGACCTCGCCGTCGGAGGAGGTTCCCTCCACGCGCACCGTGACGGACTCGCCGACCGCGTCCTTCATCTGGGAGGCGACGGTGCGCTTCCAGATGAGCTCGTAGAGCCGGAACTCCGGGCCGGACAGCCCGGTGGAGGAAGGGGTGCGGAAGGTGTCGCCGGTCGGACGGATCGCCTCGTGCGCCTCCTGCGCGTTCTTGACCTTCTTGGCGTACACGCGCGGCTTGTCCGGGAGGTAGTCGGCCCCGTACAAGGTGCGCGCCTGGGACCGGGCCGCCTTGACCGCGCTCTCCGACAGCGTGGTGCTGTCGGTACGCATGTAGGTGATGTACCCGTTCTCGTACAGCCGCTGGGCGACCTGCATGGTCTGCTTGGCGGACAGGCCCAGCTTGCGGGAGGCCTCCTGCTGGAGGGTCGTGGTACGGAACGGCGCGTAGGGCGAGCGACGGTAGGGCTTGCGCTCCACCGCGCGGACGGAGAAGTCCGCGCCGGCCAACCGTTCGGCCAGGCCGCGCGCGGTGGCCTCGTCCAACTGGCGGACCTCACGGTCCGCGCGCAGCGTGCCCTGTGAGGTGAAGTCACGGCCCACGGCGACACGGGTGCCGTCCACCGAGACCAGGGTGGCGGGGAAGGTCGCGGGACCGCCCTCGGCACCGGTCCCGGAGGCGTCGAAGAGCGCCTTGACGTCCCAGTACTCGGCGGGGGTGAACGCCATGCGCTCACGTTCGCGTTCGACGACCAGCCGGGTGGCCACGGACTGGACACGGCCCGCCGAGAGCTTCGGCATGACCTTCTTCCACAGCACCGGGGAGACCTCGTAGCCGTAGAGGCGGTCCAGGATGCGCCGTGTCTCCTGGGCGCTGACCAGGCGTGTGTTGAGGTCGCGGGTGTTGTGGGCCGCGCGCTGGATGGCGTCCTTGGTGATCTCGTTGAACACCATGCGGCGAACGGGGATCTTGGGCTTGAGCTCTTCGAGCAGGTGCCAGGCGATGGCCTCGCCCTCGCGGTCCTCATCTGTGGCGAGGAAGAGTTCGTCGGCGTCCGCCATGAGCTCCTTGAGCTTTCTGACGTGCGACTTCTTGTCGGCGTTGACGACGTAGAGCGGCTCGAAGCCCTCCTCGACGTTCACACCGAGACGGGCCCAGGGTTGCCCCTTGTACTTCGCGGGCACCTCGGCCGCGTTGTTGGGCAGGTCACGGATGTGACCGATGCTGGACTCCACGACGTAGCCGCGTCCCAGATAACCGGCGATGGTCTTCGCCTTGGCAGGCGACTCGACGATGACGAGGGCGGTACCCGTCCTCTGTCCTCCGCTGTCCTTCGAGCCGTTCTTGCCGGCGCTGCCCTTCGTGGGTGGCACGCTTTTCCCCTACGTCTAGCCTTCGTGATCTGTCCGGCCGCGGTCCGTCGGCGTCCTGTGGGAACCGACAGTAACCGAAACGCCAGGTCCTCCCCGTCGGTGGGCGAGTGGCCGTTCCTCGCACGGGCGAGGTCACCGCGGCCCCGAGTGGGACATCCTGCTCCCACCCACCGGCATCCGCAGAATAAGCTCTCCCCGCACCAGTACCGGCCCGTAGCGTACACGAGCCATCCCCACAACGCGCACCGATCGGCCGACACAGCCTCTGACGAGCACCCATAACGTCCCCATGAAGTGACTTCGGTCACACTTGGCGGGGGTCGGGTGTTCACACTTCCGAAATGCGGCGAGTCCTCCCGGATATTCCCGGAAGGACTCGACTCACGTCCTGGGCCGGCGGCCCCGCCCTCACTCTCCCGCAGTCCACCGCTTTCCTCACGGAACGGGGAGCGAGGGCGCACGGCCTCCGGCCCTTCGACGCGCACGGCACCGCTCGGTGCCGGTCACGGAAGATCCCACCCCCGCCGACGCCGCCCCATGGTGTCCGACACCTCGCAGTCCACCGCGTTCCTCACGGAACGAGGCGCCGGATCCTCAGGGCCGCGCGTTCGCGGGCACGATCCCCCGTACGGTCGCTACAGGCCCACCCCCACGGCTCCGAGCACCTGGCCGACCGGGTCGATCAGACCGGGCATCGAGGACTGGGGCAGCTGGCCGGCGTACTGGGGAGCGTGCTGCTCCACAGCCTGCGCGGTGGTCTCGCTCACCTCGTAGTGGACGGGCAGCGTCTGCGAGACCGGGATCTCGGGCAGTTCGCTCACGACGGGCAGCGCGTCCAGCGCACTCGCCTGGTGCTCCGTGGCGCTCTGGTGCTCGACCACGGCACCGGTGTCGCTGGCACCGGCACCGGCCACGCCCGCGACCGCGGCGATGGCGTTGCCCGCGACGTTCACGGGGACGTCGCCGTCGACGACCAGCTGGTTGCCGCCGACGGCGGAGCCGTTGCCGGAGGTGGCGATGTGCTCGTGGCTCTCGTGCACCACGGCACCGGTGT
>CALGOD010000348.1 GCA_937957845.1 uncultured Nocardiopsis sp. | reverse complement strand
TGAAGCCCGTTCTGCTCTTCCGAAGCCTACCGGTCCACGACACTGCTCGAACCGGATTCATTTCGGAGGAATTCCTCTGCGCCGGCACGACCGCGAATGAATCGCGTTCGCTTCGCTCGGCGGAGGGGGAGTGTCGCGACCTCTTCCGGCCTTGGGCCGTTCGAAGGCGACTCGGAGAACACTACCCCCCTTCCCCGGTTCAAGCAACCCGGATCCTGGGTGGCGTGAGTCACACTAGTTCAGCAGCCTCCCAGAGCCGGTTCCCGGAGCGGCGTACAGCCACTCCACCTCCAACTCGATCGCCGCGACGGTGGCCGGCTCGTAGGCGGCCAGGGCCGCTGGACCGACGAAGGACGCGGCCAACCGCGCCACCGTGGGGTTGTGCGCCACGACCAGGACCGTGTCCGCGTCGGGGTCCACGTAGTTCACCGACTCCAGGAGCGCGTCCGGCCCCGCCGAGTACACGGCCTCGGAGTAGTCCACCTCCGGCGGCGTCGCCAGGTCCATCGCCTCCAGCACCCCGTCCAGGGTCTGTCGGGTCCGCCGGGCCGCCGAGCAGATGACGTGGTCGGGTGCGTATCCCAGCTCGGCCAGCAGACGACCGACCGTCTCCGCCTGGCCGCGCCCGTGGCCGGTGAGCGCCCGATCGAAGTCCCGCAGACCGGGTCCGATCTCCGCGCTGGCATGCCTCATGAGCAGCAGGGTGCGTGTGTCGCTCATGGGCTCACGTTCGTCGCGACGATGGCGAGGAGACCGATGAAGGCGACCATGATCCCCACAACGATGAGCAACCCCTTCATTCCTGACATCGGGCACCGCTCCCTCCTGTTCGGGTGCCTTGCCGGCACTCCAGGCTAGGTGCTGTCCGGTCCGCTTGCGGCGGCCCCCCGCACAACGGTGTGGCCGTCCGGGAATTCCCGGACGGCCACACCTCCTCGGCCATGGGCGGCACGGAGAGATCGGTCACGGGGGAACCGGTCTCCCCGTGTTCACCGGCTCCTTCTCGGAGCCCTCCGTCTACTTGCCCTCGCCGGTACGGGCCTCCTCCTTACGGTCACCGGAGTCGGCGACGTCCTTCTCTCCGGCGTTCCCGTCCGAGGAGGCGCCCTCCGCCGGGGAGGTGCCACCGATCCCCTGCTCGGGAGTCCCCTTGGGAGTGGACCGGTCGCCGATCTCGGCGAGCCTGGTCTCGGTTCCACCGCCACGGCGCTTGGACCACAGGACCGCTCCGACGAGCACGACCACCGCGATCACGGTCACGCCCACCCGGAGGGCGACGTTGTCCGCGTAGATCACCACACTGGGCGCCACGATCAGTGCGACGAGGTTCATGACCTTGAGCAGCGGGTTGATGGCCGGGCCCGCGGTGTCCTTGAAGGGGTCGCCGACGGTGTCGCCGATGACCGTGGCCTCGTGGGCCTCCGATCCCTTGCCCCCGTGGTGTCCGTCCTCCACGAGTTTCTTGGCGTTGTCCCAGGCTCCACCGGAGTTGGCGAGGAAGACCGCCATGAGCACACCCGCGGCGATGGCCCCGCCGAGGAAGGCGCCCAACGGCGCGTAACCCAGGGCGAAGCCGACCGCGATCGGCGCGAGCACGGCCAGCAGACCCGGCGTGACCAGCTCCCGCAGGGAGTCCTTGGTGCAGATGTCGACCACGCGCGCGTACTCGGGCTTCTCCGTGCCGTCCATGATCCCCGGACGGGTGCGGAACTGCTCGCGCACCTCCAACACCACGCGGCCCGCGGCGCGGCCGACCGCCATGATGGCCAGTCCGGAGAAGAAGAACACCACGCTGGCGCCGATGATGACGCCGACGAGCACGTCCGGCTGGTCCAGGGAGAGGGAGAACA
>CALGOD010000347.1 GCA_937957845.1 uncultured Nocardiopsis sp. | reverse complement strand
AGACGCGCTGCTGCTCGGGGTCAAGCCACACGGCCTCGTCCATGCGCCCATCGTAAGGGGCCCCGGCCTTGCGGGCATAAGAATTATCAGCTAACATCTTCCCAGGAAGCTTCTTCTGGGGTATGTTGTTGCTCAGAAGCGAAAGCAGGAAAGGGCCCGGTCCCCGGGTCCGACGACCCACCAAGGGAGACACCATGGCATCTCAGGAATTGCAGTCCGGCACCTGGAAGATCGACGCCGCCCACAGCACCGTCGGCTTCTCCGTGAGGCACATGATGGTCAGCAAGGTCCGTGGCCGCTTCGAGAAGTTCGACGCCACCCTCACGGTCGCCGAGGACCCCACCCGGTCCTCCGTGGAGGCCACGATCGACGCGGGCTCCATCAACACCGACAACAGTGACCGTGACAACCACATTCGTTCGGCGGACTTCTTCGACGTCGAGAACCACCCGGAGTTCACCTTCCGCTCCACCGGCCTCGAGGCCAAGGGCGAGGACTTCGTCCTGCGGGGCGACCTGAGCATCAAGGGCAACACGCGCCCCGTCGAGCTCGCTCTGGAGTTCAACGGCTCCACCCTCGACCCCTACGGCCTGAACCGTGCGGGCTTCAGCGCCTCCACGCAGATCAGCCGCAAGGACTTCGGCGTGGACATCGAGATGCCGATGGACGGCGGCGGCGTGGTCGTGGGCGACAAGATCACGATCGAGATCGACGCCGAGTTCACCCGCGAGGGCTGAGGTCCGTCCACGGAGACCTTGTGGTCCGCCGAGGGCCGCGGGGGCGCCCACGGGGTTCCACAGGGCCCCGGAGGCGCCGCGGACCTTCGTGCCGCGTGCGACGGGCGGTCCCCGCCGGGGAGAGGTGGATCTCGACGAGGCTCCGCCGTACCCACGGGGCCTCGGATATCGTCGACGGGGGGAGGGCTTGCGCCCTCCCCCCGTTCGTGTCCGCCGTACGCACCCGGCCGCCCGGAGGTCCCGTGCCCTCGTCCAACCCCTTCTCCCCCGAGGTCGTCTCAGCCGTCACCGCGCACATGAACGACGACCATCCCGAGGACACACTGCTCATCTGCCGTGCGCTGGGCGGTCGGCCCGAGGCCACCGCCGCCCGGATGGTCGGCCTGGACGGCGACGGCGGTGACTACGCGGTCACCGTGGACGGCGTCGAGCACACCGTCCGCATCCCCTGGGCACGGCCGCTGACCGAGCGGCCCCAGATCCGGGCGGAGGTCGTGCGGATGTACCGGGAGGCCCGCGAGAGGCTCGGTGCGGCCCCTCGGGAACACCGCTGAGCCCGACCCCGAACGGCGCCGAAGGGCCGGAGGCACGGGCCTGGGAAGAGCCGGTGCACGTTCGGTGGAACTCCACACGGCCCACAGGAGTCAGACAAGGTGGGGGATGGATAGAATCAGAGTTGATCAGGTTGATAAACTGTTGAGCCAGCTCTTCT
>CALGOD010000346.1 GCA_937957845.1 uncultured Nocardiopsis sp. | reverse complement strand
GCACCAGCGCCATCGAGGGCAACGACAGCCCCACCACGGGCAACATGGGCCTGCGCGACCACCTCGACGAGGCCCTGGAGCAGGCCGACGGCGACCCCCTGGTGTTCCAGGTGGTCATCTACAACCTGCCCGGCCGCGACTGCGCCGCCCTGGCCTCCAACGGCGAGCTCGGCCCGGAGGAGATCGACAGGTACAAGAACGAGTACATCGATCCCATCGCCGACATCCTGTCCGACTACGAGGACACCGAGCTGCGGATCGTGACCACGATCGAGATCGACTCGCTGCCCAACCTGGTCACCAACGTCTCCCCGCGTGAGACCGCCACCCCCGAGTGCGACGTGATGCTGGCCAACGGCAACTACGTCGAGGGTGTGGGCTACGCCCTGGCCCAGCTCGGCGCGATCGACAACGTGTACAACTACGTCGACGCCGGCCACCACGGCTGGATCGGCTGGGAGGACAACTTCGTGCCCTCGGCACAGCTGTTCTACCAGGCCGCCAACGCCGCCGGAGCCACCCCGGACGACGTCCACGGGTTCATCGCCAACACCGCCAACTACTCGGCGCTGCAGGAAGAGCACTTCTCCCTGAGCCAGACCGTCGCCGGCACGCCGGTGCGCCAGTCGAGCTGGGTGGACTGGAACAACTACATCGACGAGCTGTCCTTCGCCCAGGGCCTGCGCCAGGAACTGGTCCGCCAGGGCTTCGACCCGGGGATCGGCATGCTGATCGACACCTCCCGCAACGGATGGGGTGGGCCGGACCGGCCCACCGGACCGGGCCCGGAGACCGACGTCGACGCCTACGTGGACGGCGGCCGCTTCGACCGGCGGATCAACTCCGGCAACTGGTGCAACCAGGCCGGTGCGGGACTGGGCGAGCGTCCCCAGGCCGCTCCCGAGCCGGGCATCGACGCCTACGTGTGGATGAAGCCCCCGGGTGAGTCCGACGGGTCCAGCACGGAGATCCCCAACGACGAGGGCAAGGGCTTCGACCGGATGTGCGACCCCACCTATGAGGGCAACCCGCGCAACAACAACAGCATGAGCGGTGCGCTGCCCGACGCGCCGGTCTCGGGCCACTGGTTCTCCGAGCAGTTCCAGGAGCTGCTGGCCAACGCCTACCCGCCCATCCAGTAGTCCACATCCTCGGTTCCCCTTCCGAGACGGGACGCCCGGCCGCCCTTGGGGTGGTCGGGCGTCCGCCATGCGCGGGACCTGCGATCATGGCTGTCGGTTCCTCCGTCAGGGGGAGGGAGCACGACCACGGGGGGAAGAGCGTGGCGGAGTCAACGCGGACCGACACCGTCGTGATCGGCCTCGGCGCGATGGGAGCACAGGCCCTGTGGCGTCTGGCCCGGAGCGGGGTGGACGTGCTCGGGATCGAGCGGTTCACCCCCGGCCACGACCGGGGATCGAGCCACGGGGAGTCCCGCATCATCCGGACCGCGTACATGGAGGGCGCCGAGTACGTGCCGTTCGTCAGGGCGGCCTGGCGTGCTTGGGAGGAATTGGAGGAGGCCTCCGCGGAGCGCCTTCTGGTACGCACCGGCGCACTGATGCTCGGCTCCCCGGACTGCTCCGCGGTCGCCGGTTCGATCGCCGCGGCCGAGCATCACGGTCTCGCCCACCAGGTGTTGTCCCGCGAACAGATCACGCGGCGTTTCCCCCAGCACGTGATGCGTCCGGGCGAGGTGGGCGTCTTCGAGGAGGAGGCGGGTGCCGTCCTGCCCGAGGCCGCGATCCGGGCGGCGGTGCGGCTCGCCGAGCGGTCGGGCGCACGGGTGCGCACGGGGACCACGGTCTCCCGGATCGTGCCGGACCCCGACCGTCCGAGCGTGCTCTTGTCCGACGGAGACCGGATCCTGGCCCGTCGGGTGGTCGTCGCCACCGGCTCCTGGCTGCCCCGCCTGCTACCGGAGGTGGCGGGCCTGGGCGGCGGGTTGAGGGTGGAACGCCGGGTGCTGGGATGGTTCCGCACCACACAGGACCCCTCCCCTCACGCCCACGGGCCGGTGTTCGCCCGGGACGAGGACGACTGTACGTGGTACGGATTCCCCAGCCTGGACGGCGGCCGGACCGTCAAGATCGGTGTGCACGCGGAGGCCCCCGGGAACAGGGCCGAGGGTGCGCAGTGGGGCGAGCCGGTGGACCCCGACGTGGGACCGCGTGCGCCCGACGCCGCGGACGCGCGGCGGTTGGGGGCCCTGGCCTCCGGGTTGCGCGGTGTCGCCGACCTGCCCGAGCGCATGGCGGCGTGCATGTACACCATGACCTCCGACGAGCACTTCCTCATCGGACACCGGCGGGAACTGCCCGGGTTGGTCCTGGCGGGCGGCTTCTCGGGGCACGGCTACAAGTTCGCCTCCGCCGTGGGGATCGCCTTGGCCGACCTCGCCCGGGACGGACGCACGGACATGCCCATCGCCATGTTCGACCCCCACCGGTGGGACTGAACGGGGCACGGGCATCGCGCGGGGGTGCGACGGGGTGCCCTTCACCTGGGAGGGGACGCGTGCGATCATCGCTCTCACGCGTGGCGCGAGCGCCTGCCCCCTTCCCTCCCGACCCTTGAAGGACCCACCATGAACGCTCCCTCCCCTTCGCGGACCGCGCTCGTCACGGGCGCCTCGTCCGGCATCGGCGCGGCCGTGGCCGCCGAACTCGTCCATCGTGGCTACCGCGTGTACGGGACCAGCCGCAGACCCGAGACGGTGACCGATCCGGTTCCGGGGGTGGAGTACCTGGCCCTGGATCTGGCCGACGAGTCGTCCGTCAAGGCCTGTGCCGAAGCCGCGGGCGAGGTGGACGTATTGGTCAACAACGCCGGCGAGAGTCAGAGCGGACCGTTCGAGGAACTGCCCTCGGACGCGCTGGAGCGGTTGTTCCACATCAACGTGTTCGGCGCTGTGCGTCTCACGCAGCTGCTGCTGCCGGGCATGCGGGCCCGCGGGTACGGGCGGGTGGTGATGGTGGGATCGATGTTGGCGAGCTTCCCGCTGGCCTACCGTTCCTCGTATGTGGCGTCCAAGGCGGCGCTCAGAGGTTTCGCCGACGCGCTGCGCCGCGAGGTGTCCCCCTACGGGGTGGGGGTGACGACGGTGGAACCCGGATCGATCAACACCGGCATCAGCGAGCGGCGGACGCAGTATCTGCGGGAGGGCTCACCGTTCACGGACGAGTACCACACGATGTTGGGAGCGCTCAACGCCAACGAGGCCAAGGGGATCTCCGCGGAGACGGTGGCCCGGACGGTGGCGCGCGCCGTCGAGGCCGATCCGCCCCGTCCGCTCTACGCGGTGGGCAGCAACGCCCCGGTGGTGTTCGCCCTGCGCAGGCTCCTTCCCCGGTCGGTCATCCTGCGGATGGTCGCCCGGAGGCACGGGCTGGGATGAACACGACCCGGCCCGACGCGACCCCCGGTTCACCCCCGGAGTGTTCTCGTCCCGTTAGGTTGGGCGTGCAGGCCGAAAACGACCGAAGAAGGGATGCCGCGTGAGCAGCATCGTCAAGTTCAACGTCCTGACCGTTCCCGAGGGCGCCGGCGCCACCCTGGAGGAGCGTTTCGCCAAGCGGGCCGGGTTGGTGGAGGGCCAGCCGGGGTTCGAGGAGTTCCAACTGCTGCGTCCGGTGGAGGGCACCGACAAGTACCTGGTGTACACCCGGTGGCGGTCGGAGGAGGACTTCAAGAACTGGGTGGAGGGCCAGGCGTTCCAGAGGGGCCACGCCCAGGCCGCCACGGAGTCCCGGCAGGAAGGCGCGCCGGGCGGCCACGGACACGGCCACGGGCGGGGCGGCCCCGCCGCGACCGACAGCGAGCTGTGGGGTTTCGAGGTCGTGCAGCGGGTCTCCGCCGAGTCCTGAGTCGTCGGCCCGCCCTCTCGCGGGGCGGGCGGGTCAGTCCGGTCTACGGGCCTCGATGAGGAACCGGGAGGTGGTGGCGGTGAAGGAACCCTCGCGCCGGATGTGCTCGTGCATGTCCCGGAGACGGTCGCGGTAGGCGTCCACGGTGAACCCGGGGACCATCCAGATCACCTTGCGCAGGAAGTACACCACCGCGCCCACGTCGAAGAACTCCGTGTGCAGCCGCTCCATGCGCAGGTCGACCACCTCCAGGCCCGCGGCCCGCGCACCGTCCCGTGCCTCGTCGGGGTGGCGGGAATTGCGCACCTCTTCCGGCTGCGGTCCCAAGAAGAACTCGACCACCTCGAAGACGCTGGCCGGACCCACCTCCTGAGACAGGTAGGTGCCGCCCGGGGCCAGGACCCGGGCGACCTCGTCCCACCGCACCCCCACCGGGTGCCGGGAGACCACCAGGTCGAAGGCTCCGTCGGCGAAGGGCAGAGGAGTCTGGTCATCGTGGGCGACCACCACCACACCCAGCGGGTGGAGCAGCCTGGTGGCCTTGGCGATGTTGGGCGGCCAGGCCTCCGTGGCCGCGGTCAGGCGCGGGCGCCGGGGGATGCCCGCGAGTACCTCGCCCCCTCCCGTCTGGATGTCGAGTGCGGCGTCGGCGCGCGCCATCCGCTCGGCCATGGTGCGCTGATAGCCCCACGAGGGGCGTTGTTCGGTGGCCCTGCTCTCCAGCCAGGAGAAGTCCCACCCCTCGGTCGGTTCGGCTTCGGCCTCGGCCACGAGTGCGTCGAAGGATCGCTGCATGAGGGGCATCCTCCTCGATGGCGGGCGACCGCGCCACCGAAATACGACCGTCTCCCACGGGACCGGAAGAGCCCTTCGCACACCCGGACGCGGAAAAGGGCTTGTGGCCGAAGTCCGGGCACTGTTAGAAATGAGCGGAACCCGGCCACGGAAGCGCCGGAACTCGACGACGGAGAGGAGGCACGGCAGTGTTCACCGCAATCACCGCGCTCGTGTCCTCCGGGGACGGTCACGACAGCTGATCCCCGAGTGGGCGGGCGCACAGATCGAAAGTGTCGCCTTGACCTTCCACACGCCCGACCTGACCATCCGTCCCCTCACCGGAGCGGAAGAGCTGGACCTCTTCAACCGACTCCCCTACCCCCAGAACCCCGAATTCACCGCGGACCTGGTCGAGGACCGCCGTCACGCCTCCTGGATGTGGGTCGCCCTGGAGGGCGACCGACTCCTGGCCCGCCTGTCATGGTGGCGCCGCAACAGCGACATCGAGCCCCTTCTTCTGGACGTCCTGGACGTGGACGACACGGCCGAGCACGTGGACCGTGTGGAGGTCCTCGAACGGCTGTTGCGCATCGCCTCGGCGGCCACCCTGCCCGAGGGTCGGACCCCTCCGGAGTACCTGCGTTTCGTCCCCGCCGGTTGGCGTGAGGATCCTCGGGACCGGCGTTCCGTGCAGGAGAGGATGACCGCCGTCGAACGCACCGGCGGATCGCTGCTCGTGGAACGCCTGCGTTTCGAGTGGACCTCCGCGTGTCCGTCGCCGCGGCCCGATGACCGCCTGCTGTTCCGACCGATCCGGAACGAGGAGGAGATCCTCGGTCTGATGGTCCGGGCGCTGGAGGGGACCCTGGACGCCCATGACCGCGCCGACCTCGCGCACAGGAGCGCGGAGCGGATCGCGGCCGACAATTACGCCGACGAGTTCGCCCGGTACACCACGCCCCGGGAGTGGTGGCGGATCGCGACACTGCCGGACGGCGAACCGGTCGGCTTCGTGCTGCCCGCGCGCAACGACTACCACCCGATGATCGGCTACATCGCGGTGCTGCCCGAGCACCGCGGGAACGGGTACATCGACGACATCCTCGCCGAGGGCACGCGCGTCCTGGTCGAGGAGGGCGCCGAACTCGTACGGGCCGCCACCGACCTGGGCAACGTCCCGATGGCCGAGGCCTTCACCAGGGCCGGGTACGTCACGCTCGGCGGTGTCGTCAACATGGCCTGGCAGGGGTAGGCCGGCGCCGGGACGGGGCCCGTCCCCGCCGCGGCCGGGCGCCGCCGTCGAAGACGTCT
>CALGOD010000345.1 GCA_937957845.1 uncultured Nocardiopsis sp. | reverse complement strand
CGGCCCGGGGCCATGCGGTGCTCCGGGTCGAAGGCGTCCTTGACCGCCCGCATCAACGGCAGCCCGGGAACCTCGCCCCACAGGTCCACGCCCGCGGCGTGCAGGTGCGGTTCGGCGCGCAACAGGGTCATGGACCAGTCGGGTACGGAGCGCACGCCCCCGGCCACGGACGCGATCAGGTCGGTTTCGGACCTCGGGGGGAAGGACACGTGCAGGGCCCCGGTCAGAAGTGAGGCGTTCACACGGACGTCCGCGCCGCAGGCGAGTTCGACCACACGTGCGGCGGCGCGGGCGCTCTCGGCGGGCGGTACCGAGACCAGGGCGAGTGTGCCCTCCATGGGCAGCAGACCCCAGCCGGGAGGCAGGGAGGCGGCCACCTCGGTCGCACCGCCCAGGGCCGACGTGGTCGCGTCCACCCGTGCCCGCAGGCCGTCCGGAGTGCCTTCCAGGACCACCTGTACACGCCCCCGCCCCCGAGCCGACCACTCCAGCTCCACCGCGGAGGGGACCATCGAGCCGCGTCGCAGCGACGCCGACGCGTTCTCCGCCTCCTCCACGGAGGACACCGCGCGGTTCACCAGACGCAGGGCGGGAGGGGTCGGGTGCAGACGAAAGGCCACCGAGGCGATCACGCCCAGGGTGCCCCACCCTCCGGTGTGCAGTTTGGCCAGGTCGTATCCGGCCACGTTCTTGACCACACGTCCGCCGCTGCGGGCCACCACGCCGTCGGCGCGCACCACCGTCATACCGATGATCAGGTCGCGTAGGGAGCCGGAGAGCAGACGCCGCGGGCCGCTCACGCCCGTGGCGACCATTCCCCCCACGGTGCCGCCCACGCGCACGGGATCCGCCGACAGACGCTGCCCCGCGGCGTCCAGTACCTCGTACAGCTCGGCGACCGGAGTGCCCGCGCCGACCTCGACCACCAGGTCACCGGCGATGTGCTCGATCCACGACAGGTCTCCGGTGTCCACGAGCAGGTCCAGACGTCGGGGGACACCACCCCAGTCCAGCGCGGTACCGCCTCCGCGTGCGAGCACGGCCAGTCCCCGGCCGGCGGCCTCCGCCAGGGTCCGCCCCAGGGCCCCGGTGTCGGTGGGCCGCGCCACGTGTGCGGGGATCAGGCCCCCGACCGCGTCGGCCTCGGTGCCGGTACGGGAGGCGCTCCCCCCGGAGGCAGGCCCTTCGGTGAGTGTCACGTGCTTCTCCCCCCTCCCTTTCCGCGGCGCCCCGGCGTTCAGAACTGCTCGGCCCGTCCCGAAGCCACCAGTGGGTGCGCTTTCGTGCGCACACCCGGACGTTCTCCGCACAGACGTGGGGTGGGCAGGAGCTTGTCCGGGTTGGCGATTCCGGCGGGATCCAGGGCCCGGCGGAACAGGTCGAAGGTGGCCAGGTCGTCGGGGCCGTACATGCGCGGCATCCTGCACGCCTTGTCCACACCCACGCCGTGTTCTCCCGTGATGGAGCCGCCGTGTTCGACGCACAGGTCCAGGATGGCCCCCGACACCTCCTCCGCCCTCTCTCCCGCGCCGGGTTCGGCGTCGTCGAAGAGCACGAGGGGGTGCAGGTTGCCGTCCCCGGCGTGGAAGACGTTGGCCACGCGGACGCCGCCGGCGGCGGAGAGTTCCGTGATACGGCGCAGCACCTCGGGCAGGGCGGTGCGCGGCACGACGCCGTCCTGGACGATGTAGGCCGGGCTGATCCGGCCGACGGCGGCGAAGGCCGACTTGCGACCTTTCCAGATCCGTGCCCGGTCCTCGGCGTCGTCGGCCGCGCGGGAGGCGAAGGAGCCCGCCTCCGAGCACAGTCGAGTGACCTCCGCGACCTGTGCGTCCACTTCCGAGGAAGGGCCGTCCAGCTCCACGATCAGCACGGCCGCGGCACCCTCGGGGTAGCCGCAGGCCACGGCCTCCTCGGCGGCCTCGACGGCCAGAGCGTCCATCATCTCGATGGCGGAGGGCAGCACACCGGCCGACAGGAGGGCGCCGACCGCCTGTCCACCCGCGTCCATGGAGGCGAAGGCGAAGAGCAGGGTGACGATCTTCTCCGGCGACCGGGTCAGGGCGACGGTGACGCGGGTGGCCACTCCCAGGGTGCCCTCGGAGCCGACGAACGCACCGATGAGGTCGTAGCCGTGCGCGCCGGGGCTCTTACCGCCCAGACGCACCTGCTCTCCGGAGGGGGTGACGATGTCGAGTCCCCGTACGTGGTTGACGGTGAACCCGTACTTGAGACAGTGGGCTCCGCCGGAGTTCTCGGCGACGTTGCCGCCCACGGAGCACACCTGTTGGCTGGAGGGATCCGGGGCGTAGTGGTAACCGTGGGGTGCGGCGGCCCGGGTGATGTCGAGGTTGGCCACACCTGGTTCGACCACCGCGCACTCGTTCTCGATGTCGACCTCGATGACGCGGCGCATGCGGGAGGTGACGAGAAGGACGCCCTCGGGGTGGGGGAGCGCTCCGGCGGACAGACCGGTGCCCGCGCCCCGGGGGACGAAGGGGACGTCGTTCTCGGCGCACAGGCGTATGACGGCGGCCACCTGGTCGGCGGTGGTGGGCAGGACGACGACGCCGGGAACGGAACGGTGGTGGGTGAGGCCGTCGCTCTCGTAGGTGCGACGCTGCGCGGTGTCGGTGAGGACGCCTTCCTCGCCGCAGATCCGGCGCAGTCGTGGTACGAGGTCGGACACGGGGGGTGGTGTCTTCGCGGACGCGGTCCTGGACATGGGCGCCTCCCGGTTCCACCGGCGCCGACGTGGCTGGTTCCACCCGGGCCGGCCGCAAGCTCGCAAGGCGAACGTACGACCGCGCCCCCTGCCGAGGCAAGGGGCGCGGCGGTGTGGTGCCTTTGTTCCGCGGAAAGGACTACGGCATGCGCTCGTAGGCGGGCAGGGTCAGGAAGTCGACGTACTCGTCGGCGAGCGCGACCTCGGTGAACAGCTGGGTGGCCTGCTTGAACAGTCCCTCGTCGAAGTTCTCGCCCTGGGCCTGGCGGATGGTGGCCAGCTCCTCGTCGATGAGCTGTCGGACCAGCTCGGCGGTGACCTTGGGGCCGTCGTCCAGGGTGATGTCGTTGTGCAGCCACTGCCAGATCTGGGAACGCGAGATCTCGGCGGTCGCGGCGTCCTCCATCAGGTTGTGGATGGCCACCGCTCCGTTGCCGCCCATCCACGCGGCCAGGTACTGCAGGGCCACGTTGATGTTGTTGCGCAGACCGGCCATGGTGACGCCGCCCCCGGTCTGGCCGACGGCGAGCAGGTCGGCGGCGCTCACCTCCACCTCGGGGCGCTGCTTGTCGATCTGGTTCGGGCGCTCGCCCAGAACCCCGTCGAAGATCTCCATGGCGACGGGGACCAGGTCGGGGTGGGCCACCCAGGAGCCGTCGAAACCGTCACCGGACTCGCGGGCCTTGTCGTCGCGCACCTTGGCGAAGGCGGTCCGGTTGACCTCCTCGTCCCGGCGGGAGGGGATGAAGGCCGCCATACCGCCGATGGCGTGCGCGCCGCGCTTGTGGCAGGTCTTGACCAGCAGTTCGGTGTAGGCGCGC
>CALGOD010000344.1 GCA_937957845.1 uncultured Nocardiopsis sp. | reverse complement strand
TCCACGTCCAGGTCGTTGGTGGGCTCGTCCAGCAGCAGCAGGTTGCCGCCCTGCTTGAGGGTCAGCGCCAGGTTCACCCGGTTGCGCTCACCTCCGGAGAGCACACCGGAGGGCTTTTGCTGGTCCGAACCCTTGAAGCCGAACGCCGCGACGTAGGCGCGGCTGGGGATCTCGACCTTGCCGACCTCGATGAAGTTCTCGCCGTCGGAGATCGTCTCCCACACGTTCTTGCTGTCGTCGATGCGTCCCCGGTACTGGTCGACGTAGGAGATCTTGACGGTGTCGCCGATACGGATGTTCCCCTTGTCCGGGGTCTCCTCACCGACGATCATCTTGAACAGCGTCGTCTTACCGACACCGTTGGGGCCGATGACACCGACGATGCCGTTGGGCGGGAGCGAGAAGCTGAGGTCCTCGATGAGCACGCGGTCGCCGAAGCCCTTGGTGAGGTTCTCGACCTCCACCACAGTGCTGCCCAAACGCGGACCCGGCGGGATCTGGATCTCCTCGAAGTCCAGCTTGCGGGTCTTGTCGGCCTCGGCGGCCATCTCCTCGTAGCGCTGCAGACGGGCCTTGCTCTTGGTCTGACGGGCCTTGGCGTTGGAGCGGACCCACTCCAGCTCTTCCTTGATCCGGTTGGCGCGCTTGGCGTCCTTCTGCCCCTCGACCTTCAGACGGGCCTGCTTGGTCTCCAGGTAGGTGCTGTAGTTGCCCTCGTAGGGGTAGAACTGTCCCCGGTCCAGCTCCAGGATCCACGTGGCCACGTGGTCGAGGAAGTACCTGTCGTGTGTGATCGCGATGATGGTGCCGGGGTACTTGGCCAGATGCTGCTCCAGCCAGTTCACGCTCTCGGCGTCCAGGTGGTTGGTGGGCTCGTCGAGCAGCAGCAGGTCAGGCTGTTCCAGCAGCAGCTTGCACAGGGCGACGCGGCGCTTCTCACCACCGGAGAGTTGGGTGACGGAGGCGTCCCCGGGAGGGCAGCGCAGAGCGTCCATCGCCTGCTCCAGCTGACTGTCCAGGTCCCAGGCGTTGCGGTGGTCGAGCTGCTCTTGGAGCTTGCCCATCTCCTCGAGCAGGTCGTCGGAGTAGTCCGTCGCCATCTGCGCGGCGATCTGATTGAAACGGTCGAGCATCGCCTTGGTCTCGGCGACGCCCTCCTGCACGTTCTCCAGAACGGTCTTGTCCGGATCGAGTTGGGGTTCCTGCGCAAGCAGCCCGACGGTGAAACCGGGCATGAGCCGCGCTTCGCCGTTGGACGGCTGCTCGATGCCGGCCATGATCTTCAGAAGCGTCGACTTACCCGCACCGTTGGGGCCCACGACGCCGATCTTGGCTCCGGGCAGGAACGACCCCGAAACGTTGTCCAGGACGACTTTGTCGCCGTGCGCCTTGCGCACGTTGTTCATGGCGTAGATGTACTCCGGCATGCTTCCCAGCCTAGGCCGTCGGGGGACGTGCCCCCGCCACAAGTGGACACTCTCCGTACCGGCGGACCCGGGACACCCGGGCCCGCCGGTGACGCCCCGGCGGATCCGGGCGGACGGCGGGACGGCGGGCGAGGACCCTCGGTGCCGCGACCACCGGCCGGCCCTCACACCTCGGGGTACCTGCTCCTCTCCCTCAACCATCGGGGGGTGAACTCCCGCCATCGCTCCACCGGAAGACCCCAGGCCAGGGCCCTGCTCATCAGCACCGCCATGGAGTACCCCGGGTCGGCGGTCAGGGCGACGTCCAGCGCTGCGGCGGCGAGGGGCTCGTCACCGCGTTGCCAGGCCGCGACCGCCAGCAGGGAGGCCGGCGCCGCCTGTTGGTGCCGGGGCAGGTGGCGGGTGAGACGCCCCCACAGCCGGTGGTGTACGGGGGCGGCCTCCGCGGTGATGCGTGCCCACATCTCGTCGCGCACACGGGTCTGGGTGAGGTACGTGCCCAACCAGGCCAACTCCTGGTGGTCGGTGATCCCCCGGCCCGCCCGTTCGGCCCG
>CALGOD010000343.1 GCA_937957845.1 uncultured Nocardiopsis sp. | reverse complement strand
CGTCGCGCATCGCGTCTCTGCTGATCAGCGCGGTGGCGGCCTCGAAGTTGATCGGGTTGGGCAGCTCGGACTGCACCTTCCATCCGGTCAGGGCGAAGCGGAACAGCTCGCGCGCCGAGTCCATGGCGTCCCCCTCGTTGGTGGCCCAGGCCAGGGGCACCTCCGCGTAACGCGGACCATGGCCCCCGGTGTCCTGGTAGACCCGGGTGAGCGCCTTGCTGGGCTCGGTGCAGAACAGACCGTCACCCTCCTTCGCCGCGAGGAGTGCGGCCTGTTCGCCGCCCGCGGCCACGATGATCCGCGGCGGCTCCTCCGGCAGGTCGAACACCTGGGCGTCCTCCAGGGTCAGGTACCTGCCGTCGTAGGAGTGGTAACCGCCCGACCACAGAAGACGGATGATCTGGATCGCCTCGCGCAGCATCTCGTGGCGTCTGGCCGCGTTGGGCCATCCTTTGCCGACCACGTGTTCGTTGAGACGTTCACCCGAGCCCACTCCCAGCGTGAACCTCCCCTCGGACAGCAGGGCGGTGGTGGCCGCGGCCTGCGCGACGATCGCCGGGTGCACGCGGATGGTCGGACAGGTGACGCCCGTGATCAACCCGATGTGGTCGGTGCGTTCGGCGATGGAGCCCAAGACCGACCACACGAAGGGGGAGTGCCCGTGGCTGTACAACCACGGATGGAAGTGGTCGCTGATCTCCACGAAGTCGAACCCCGCCTGCTCGGCGCGGATGGCCTGGTCCACCAGTTCTCTGGGCCCGAAGGCCTCGGCGAACAGCTTGAAACCGACCTTCATGACGTCCGCTCTCCCTCATCACTTCCGTCGGTCGACGGGCTCCGCGCCGGAGTGCCCCTGCCTTCCGTGCCACTGACCGAGGCGGAACGCGGACAAACACCGTTGACCCCCATTTGGGTCGGTGTTCACCGCGCCAGTGCGAAGGAGATCCGCCGCGCACACCGAGGGGAGTCGGACACGACGAAGCGGGTAGGTGCGAGCAGGCCAGGAGACCGACGAGCGAGGAGACGACATGCCCGAGACTCCGCCCCCGGCCCAGAGCCAGCCGCACCCGGGTCGTACCGAACCCATGGAGCCGCGGCCCCGGGACGAGATGCGCGACTACGAAGGCCGTGGCCTGTTGGAGGGGAAGCGGGCGCTGATCACCGGAGGCGACTCGGGGATCGGCCGCGCCGTGGCGGTGGCCTTCGCCAAGGAGGGGGCCGACGTGGTCTTCGGCTACCTCAGCGAGGACGACGACGCCCGGCACACCGTGGGCCTGGTACGGGAGCAGGGACACAAGGCCGTGAGCGTGCGCGGGGACCTGGCCGACGAGTCGTTCTGTTCCGAGCTGGTCCGGCGTGCCGTGGACGAGCTGGGTGGGATCGACATCCTGGTCGAACACGCCGCGACCCAGGCGCCGGTGGACGACTTCTCGGAGCTGAGCACCGAGCAGTTGCGCCGCACGTTCGACGTCAACGTGATGGGGGTGTTCTGGAGCGTCCGCGAGGCACTGCCGCACATCCCCGAGGGGGGTTCGATCATCATCACGGGATCGGTCAACGGCCTGCGTGGCAACAAGTCGCTGATCGACTACGCGTCGAGCAAGGCGGCGGTGATGAATCTGTCGAACTCTCTGGCCCAGACGCTCATGGATCGGGGCATCCGGGTCAACTGCGTGGCGCCGGGGCCGGTGTGGACACCGCTCATCCCCTCCACTTTGGGAGAGAAGGGCGCGGAGGGTTTCGGTCAGCAGGCGCCGATGGGCAGGGCGGCCGATCCGGACGAGATCGCGCCCTCGTACGTGTTCTTCGCCAGCGGGCTCCTGTCCTCGTACTACACCGGGGAGACCCTGGCCCCGGTCGGCGGGGAGATCCAGGCCAGCTGAGGTTCGTCGGACACCGTAGGAGGGGCGGGACCGGTCGGACCGGTCCCGCCCCTCCTTCTTCGCCAGGGTGTGTCAGGACGAGCGGGCCCTGGCGGTGCGCCGGTCGTTCTCCTTGCGCAGCGCCTCCACGAGTTCGTCCTTGTTCATGGACGAGCGCCCCTGGACGCCGAGTTCTCGGGCCCTCTGGTAGAGGTGCTCCTTGGAGGCGTTGGCGTCCACGCCGCCCGCGGTGTCCTTGTCCTCGCCCCTGCCCGCCCGGGGGTTGGACGCCTGCGCGTCCGAGGGGCCCGAGCGCTGCTTGGGCACCCAGTGGTCGCCCTTCTTCTCGAACTCGTGCTTGAGCGCGGCGAACGCCACGCGGTGTGCGCGTTCACCCTCGCCGTACTGCTCCACCGCCGAGTCGTGCGCCTTGATCCAGGTGCGCTGGGCCTTTTTCGGAGACCTCTGGAGTGTCGACGGAAGTTCGTCCGCACCGGGCATGGTCCTCACTCCCTCGTCATGTGTCTACAAGGTCCGCCTGCCCAAGCGGACAAGACCGAAAACACCGCGTGGCCCTGTCCTATAACACCCGCACGTACTTCGCCGCACCACCACTGGTGGTTCAACGGATGCACATTCATCGAAGCGACACCATAGTTAACCCACGAGTGAAGGGAATATGACTCCTGGTACCCGGCCCCTTTTCACTCTCTGTCCGCGAGAGCCCGGGTGACCTCCTGTCGGTCTCCATACCTGGACCCCTGAGGTATGGAAGGTCGGCTTCCCCCCGGGGAGAACCCAGTCCGCGCCGCCTGAAAGGCGCGTGGATTCCCGCTGCACGAGAAAAGGAAAAAGGCGTGCGAACATACCCCCTTTCCCCCGAAACCGAAAGCCCTCGCCCGAGTCTGCGCGCACGGGTGACACGCTTCGCCTCCCGCGCGGCGATGACCCTGGCGCTCGTGGCGGGCGTCACCGGCGGTGTCGTCGCCCCCGCACACGCCTCCAACCCCTATGAGCGCGGCCCGGCACCGACCGAGCGGAGCGTCACCGCCACCCGCGGCCACTTCGACACCGACAGCGTCAACGTGTCGTCGCTGGTGCGCGGCTTCGGCGGCGGAACCATCTACTACCCCACCGACAGGAGCCAAGGAACGTTCGGCGGCGTGGTCATCGCCCCGGGCTACACGGCCAGCTCCTCCTCGATGTCGTGGATGGGCCACCGCTTCGCCTCGCAGGGCTTCGTGGTCTTCACCATCGACACCATCACCCGTGTGGACCAGCCCAACAGCCGGGGCCGCCAGATCGAGGCCGCCCTGGACTACCTGGCCAACGACAGCCGTGTCGCCGACCGGGTGGACGGCGACCGCATGGCCGTGATGGGTCACTCGATGGGAGGCGGCGGAACGCTCGCCGCGGCCAACAGCCGTCCCGAGCTGAAGGCCGCCATCCCGCTGACGCCCTGGCACACCCAGAAGCGCTGGTCGAACGTGCAGGTGCCGACCATGATCATCGGCGCCGAGAACGACGTGACCGCCTCCGTGCGTCTGCACTCCATCCCGTTCTACGAGAGCCTGGACCGCAACCTGGACCGCGCCTACGTGGAGCTGCGCGGCGCGAGCCACTTCGCTCCCAACGTCTCCAACTCGACCATCGCCAAGTACAGCATCTCCTGGCTGAAGCGCTTCGTGGACGAGGACGAGCGTTACACGCAGTTCCTCTGCCCGGCGCCCAGGACCGGCTTCGGCACGGACTTCTCCGACTACCGGGACTCTTGCCCGCACTAGGGGGCCCGAGCCCGTGTCCGCCCCCGGTCGCACGGAGTATTCCGTGCGACCGGGGCGATTCCCCCCAGCGGCGGCCCGGAGGATCTCCCTCCGGGCCGCCGCCCTTCGTGCCTTCCACCGTGACCCGCGCCCCGAAAACGACTCGACGGCTTCCCGGCGCCCTGTCACAGTGGTGCACCATGACGACCCCCCGATATGTGAACGCCGCGGATCTACGACTCATGCAGGGCCTGGCACAGCGTGTCACCGCCGTCCGACCGGACCTGATCAACAGCGACTCCTCGTTCGGCGAGCTGGCCTGGAACTGGGGCAGGGGACACGCCACCGACCACGCGACCTGGCCATGCCGGCTGTGGTTCTCCGGCGGGGACCTGGTGGCGTGGGGTTGGGCGCAGCTTCCACGGCGGGTGAGGATGAACGACGGGTCGGTGAGGGACGTCACCCGTGCCTACCTGGCCTATCAGGTCCATCCCGACCACGCCGAGCTGGTCGACGAGGTGATCGACTGGTACGACGCCACGGCGGCGGACGCCGACCGTACGGTGCGGCCCAGCGCCTCCGACGAGTTCGCCCTGGAGCGCTGGGCGGCGCACGGCTACGGGACCGACCCGGCCGCGCTCGGCGACACCGGGTCCTGGACCCAGCTCAACGAGCGCGACCTCATCGACGTGGAACGGCCGTCGCTCCCCGACGGGTTCCGGTTCCGCGACGCCGACGAGGTCGAACCGGAGGCCGTGGTCCAGGCCCACCTGGACGCCTGGTCCCCTTCGTCGTACACGGTCGAGGGCTACCAGGGCGTCCGACGGGCGCCGGGGTACCGCGGCGACCTGCACGTCCTGGTGGAGGCGCCGGACGGAACGATGGCGTCCTCGGCGATCATGTGGCTCGACGAGGTCAACAGGACCGCCGAGTTCGAACCGGTCGGCACGCACCCGGACCACCGGCGCCGGGGATTGGCGAGGGCGTTGCTCCTGCACGGGATGCGTCTGGCGCGGGCGGCCGGGGCCACCCACATGACGGTCGCCTCCTTGGGCGCACCGGGACATCCCGAGGCGCGCGGTCTGTACTACGGCGTCGGTTTCCGGAAGTTCACGCAGGACGCGCCGCTCCTGAAGACCGCGGGCTGAGGTCCGATCGTCCGGTCGACCAACGGTCTGGTGTGCGGGACCGACGTGGGCGGGGCACTCACCACCGCCCTCTCCACGGACAAGGCGCCCTCGCACACGAAACGACCCCGAGGCGGAAAGCCCCGGGGTCGTCGGTGCGTGATCAGAAGATCATGACAGGGCAGTCGTGGAAGACCAGCTCGTCCGGGCTGAGGGCCTCGAAGTCGATCTCCTCGTTGGGGCCGCCCTCACGGTCGGTCACCCGCGTGTCCTGGATGATCTCGATGTCGCCGCCCGCCTGGTACTCCAGGACGTACACGCCCTGGTGACCGCCGTGGTCGCCGTCCGCGGAGGAGAAGGGGACGGGGCTGGGGCCCTGCCACTCCATGGACTCCATGGTGTCGATCAGCGCCTGGCGGGTGAGGTCCTCACCGGCCGCCTTCAGGGCCTGCGCGAACATGACGGCCTGGGTCATACCGAAGACGTGGGTGTTGGTGATGGGAGTGTCCTCGCCGTACTCCTCGTAGATCTCGACGAAGAGCTGGGCCCACTCGTCGTTCTCGTCCTCCACCCGGGGCATGTAGCTCGTGATGAGCATTCCTTCGAGGAAGGCGTCGGCGGGAACGTCCTCGGCGTCGGTGCCCTCCGTGAACTGGGAAAGCAGCGCCCGAAGGGTCGCGGTGTCGCCTCCGATGCTGGAGACCACCCACTGCGGCTCGTAGCCGATACGGGCCGCCTCCAGCATGCCGAGCGCGACGAACGCCGGGATGCAGGAGCACACGACGACCTCGGCCTCGGTGCGCTCGAACTCGGCGATCTGCGCGCTGAGGTCGGTGACCTCGGACTCGTAGTGTTCGCGGGCCACGACCTCCTCGGCGAGGTACTGGTCGAGTCCGGCCTGGGAGTCCTCACCGATGTCGTCGTTCTGGTACAGGTAGCCGACGGCCTGTCCGGGGAAGTTCTCGGCGATGTACTCGCCCTGGATCTTCGCTTCCTTGGTGTAGTCGGTCTGCCAACCGTAGGTCAGCGGGTGTTCCTCGGGGTTGTTCCAGGCCAGGGCGCCCGAGGACGGGAAGATGTCGGGCACTCCCTCGTCGTTGAGGTAGTCGAGCACGCCGGTGTGCGTGGGCGTGCCCAGGCCGCCCACCATCGCGAAGATCTCGTCCTCGATGACGAGCTTGCGGGTCACGTCGATCGTCTTGGAGGGGTCGTAGCCGTCGTCCTCCACCCGGTAGTCGATCTCGCGCCCGTTGATTCCACCCTGGGCGTTGACGTAGTCGAACACGGCGCTCGCCCCCTGGGAGACCGCCATGTACCCGGCGGCGGCCGGGCCGGTCAGGGGCTGGTGGGTGCCGATGACGATGCTGTCGTCGGTGACCCCGGTGGAGACGTCCAGGTCGGTCGCCGACCCTTCGGTGACCTCGCCGGCGCCACCGCACGCGGTGGCCAGCATGGTCAGGGCCAGGGTCGCCGCCAGTGCGGCCCGGGTTCCACTGCGGTTTCGCATGGTGATCTCTCCTTGGTTGGGGGAAGCGGTGAGCGGGTCTTTGTTCAGCGGGACTTGGCGGACCTGACGCGGGCGGCCAGGCGCTGTAGCGCACCGTGGACGCCCAGAGGCCAAAAGCGCAGGACGAGGATGAGGACGATGCCGAAGATGACGATCGGAAGGTTGTTCTCGGCGTCGCGGCTCATGCTCAGGGGTCGGGCCAGGTCGGAGATCCAGATCTGCAGGTAGACGATCGAGACGGCGGCCCACAACGAGCCCCACAGGCTGCCGATACCGCCGAGGACCAGGGCCGCGAGCAGTGTCAGGGACAGGGCGAGCGTGAAGCTGCTCGGGGTGACCGTGCCGAGCACGTAGGCCTGGAGGCCTCCGGCCAGCCCTCCGGCCGCCGAGGCGATGACGAACGCGACCACCTTGGTCTTGCCGACCGGGATTCCGGCCATGGCGGCGGCGGTCTCGTCGTCGCGGATGGCCCGCATACGGCGGCCCAGGCGGCCGGCTGAGATGGTGGCCAGCACGGCGAGTCCGAGGACCACGGCGGTCCACACGACCAGGGCCTTCCACTCGCTGGTGGTGACCAGGCCCTGGAGGAAGGGCGGGGCGCCCGCGGTACGGATGTTGAGGCCGTTGCTGCCGCCGAGGAACTCGTGGTAGCGGTGGGTCAGTCCGGGCAGGCCCACCGCGAGGATGAGGGTGGCGCCCGCGAGGTAGGGGCCGTGCAGGCGGGCGGTGGCGGAGCCGACGGCGATGCCGGCGACCACGGACACCGCCACGATGATCAGCATGTTCACCGCGAGGGGGAACATCGGCTGGTGCAGCACGAGCAACGCCATGGTGTAGGCGCCGATCATCATGAACGCGCCGTGGCCGAGGGAGACCTGACCGCTGCCGCCGACGAGCAGTTGCAACCCCGCCACGGCCAGCATGGTGTAGCCGACGGCCGCCAGGCGCAGCGCGGTGAGGTCACCGGTGACGAACAGCAGCGCGGTGACGACGGCCAGGCCGAGGCCCGCGAACAGCAGGTGGCGCAGGGGCAGGGGCAGCGAACGCCGTCCGCCGGTGGAGGACACGTGCGGACCGGTGGCCGCGGGGGTGGAGGCGCGCTCCGCGCGCTGTTGGGTGGGTGAGGACATCGGCTACACCTTCCGCGCGGTCGGGCGGGACAGGATGCCGTCGGGGCGCACGCTCAGCACCACGACGACGATGACGAGGGCGGCGAGGGTCGCCAGTTCGGGCCCGGCGTAACCGGACACGTAGGACATGCCGAGGCCGATGAGCAGACCGCCCAGGACCGCGCCGAACGGATTGTCCAGGCCTCCGATGACGGCCGCGGTGATGCCGTAGACGAACACCACGTCGAAGACGTTCGGGGAGATGAACGGCGGTCCGGCGAGCATGCCGGCGAGAGCGCCGATGAAGGAGGCGATCGCCCATCCGGCCGTGAGCATCAGACCGACCTTCACACCGCTGAGCCGGGCCGACTCGGGGTGGAAGGCCGCAGCCCGCATGCGCAGGCCCAAAGGCGTGAACCGGTACAGGGCGAACACCAGCAGGGCCACGACCGCGACCGCGATCAGGGCGAAGGCGTTGGCCGGCGAGAAGCGACCGACGTAGCTGAAGGCGTATCCGAAACCATGCTGGCCGTTGCCCCAGACGACGCCGACCAGCCCCTGGATGACCAGCAGGAGGCCCAGGGTGACGATGATGGCGTTGAGCTGGGAGACGCGCGCGATGGGCCGGATGACGACCCGTTCGACGAGGGCTCCGATGGCCAGACCCACGGTGAGGGCGGCGGCGAAACCGAGCCAGTAGGAACCGGTGAGCTGGGTGACGCTGTAGGCGGTGTAGACCGCCACCAGGGCGAGCGCGGGCTGGGCGAAGTTCACCAGGCGGGTGGCCTGGTAGATGATGACCAGGGACAGCGCCAGCGCGGCGTAGATCGCCCCGGTCGACAACCCGTTGAGGGTCAGGTTGATGAAGTGGGTCATGGAGGGACTCCTCTAAAAGCCCAGGTAGGCGTGGCGCATGCGGTCGTCGGCGAGGAGGTCGGAGGAGGCGCCCTCCGCTACGACCCGGCCCTGGTTGAGGACGAACCCGGTCTCGCTGACCGAGAGCGCCCCGGCGGCGTTCTGCTCGACCAGGACGACGGTGAGTCCGGTGCGTTCGCGCAGATCGCTCAACAGGGCGAAGATCTGCTTGGTGATCAGGGGCGCCAGTCCGAGGGAGGGCTCGTCCAGCAGCAGCACCTTGGGCCTGGCCATCAGGGCGCGACCGATGGCGAGCATCTGGCGTTCACCGCCGGAGAGGGTGCTGGCGGACTTGCGCCGCCGCTCGACCAGGGGCGGGAAGAGCTCAAGGACCTCGTCCATGGCCGCCTTGCCACCGCGGTCGGAGCGCCACAGCCCGCCCAGGCGCAGGTTCTCCTCGACCGTCAGCTCGACGATGACGCCGCCGCCCTCGGGGACGTGGGCCAGACCCCTGGTGATGACCTTCTCCGCGGGCAGGCGGGTGATGTCCTCGCCTTCGAGCAGGACGCGACCGGACGCGGCGGGGTGGAGTCCGGTGACCGTGCGCAACAGGGTGGTCTTGCCCGCGCCGTTGGCGCCCAGGACGGCGCACAGGCCGCCGGCGGGGACGGACAGGGACACGCGGTCCAGTGCGCGGACGGCACCGTAGGAGGCGCTGAGCTCCTCGACGGACAGGATCGGCTGTTCGGTCATCGTGCGACTCCGTTCGCGTCGTCGGACGTGCCGAGGTAGGCCTGGGTGACGGCGGGGTCGGCCTGGACCTCTTCGGGGGTCCCCGTGGAGATGACCCGACCGAAGTTGAGGACGACGATGTGGTCGCAGACCCGCATGACCAGGTCCATGTGGTGTTCGACGAGGACGACGGCCATGCTCTGGCTGAAGCCGCGGATCTGGTCGGCGAGCGCGTCGATCTGGTTCCCGGACAAGCCGCTGGCGGGCTCGTCGAGCAGGAGGAGTTCGGGCTCGCTGACGCAGGCGCGGGCGAGGGCGACCTGTTTCTGTACGCCGTAGGGCAGGGTCCCCGGCAGGCGGTGGGCGTACTCGGCCACTCCGAAACGCTCCAGGCAGGCCAGGGCCCGGGTGCGCAGTTCGCGTTCGTCACGGTGGTGTCGGCCCAGCCCGGAGATCAGGGACAGGGCGCCTCCGCCCGCGAGACGGTCGGCCCCGACGACGACGTTGTCCAGGACCGTCATCATCGGGAACAGGTTGAGGCCCTGGAAGGTGCGTGCGATTCCGGCGCGGGCGAGGTGGTGGGTGCGACGACCGGGCGGGGGCGCGCCCTTCCAGGTGATGGTGCCCGCGGTGGGGCGCAGGACACCGGACAGCACGTTGAACAGGGTGGTCTTGCCCGCGCCGTTCGGACCGATGAGTCCGACGACGGACCCGGGCGCGACCTGGAGACCGACGTCGTCGAGCGCGGTGAGACCTCCGAAGCGCACGGTCACTCCGTCCGCTCTCAGGAGGTGCTCCGTTGCGGTCTTAGTCATCACTGCCTTTCTCACGGATCCGTACCGACCAGTTGGTATGAGGAAGTCGCCGGTCCGCCCCTGCGGCATCGGCCTCTCCCCGGTCAGTTGAACAAGCGGGCCAGGTCCACGCGGGACCTGATGTTGAGCTTTCGGAAGATGCCGCGCAGGTGGTGCTCGACCGTGCGCGGACTGATGAACATGTGGGCGGCCACCTCCCGGTTCGTCGCACCCTCGGCGACCAGCCGGGCGATCTGCTGCTGTTGTGCGGTCAGCTCGCTGGTGGAGGAGGGATCGGGGCCGCGTTCGGCGGTTCCGATCGCCCGTAGCTCGGCGCGGGTCTGTCTCGCCCACAGCCGTGCTCCGAAGCGCTCGAAGGACTCCAGCGCGTTGTGCAGGTGTTCACGGGCCCGCCCGGGCAGGCGCGCCCGGCGCAGGTGGGCGCCGAACAGCAACTGGGTGCGGGCGTGCTCGACGTCGTCGTCCCCACAGGTCCGGTGCAGGGCGAGCGCGGTCTCGAAGTGGTCGGCCGCCTCCTCGCCCTTGGCCAGCAGGCCCGCGCCGCGCGCGGCCAGGGCGAGCGTGCTGGGGCTGCCGACGGACTCGGCCCAGCGCCGGTATCCGGCGAGGGAGGTGCGCGCCCACTCGATCTCGCCCATGCGGGTCGCCGCCTCCACGAAGTGCGGTGCGGTGAGCAGCCGCATGGTGGGGTGTCCGTACCCGGGTGCGGCGTGCACCAGGGCGCGCAGCCGGAAGAACGCCTCGGCGGCGTTGCCTCGGGACAGCTCCAGGACCGCCAGCGCCCACGCCGCCAGGGCGGCGGCCAGGCCGAGGCTGTTCTCCGCCGCCTGGGAGGCGACCGCGCGGGCCCGGATACGGCAGGTGTCCACGTCTCCCTGGATGGCGGCGATCATCGCCAGCGAGGCCAGGTGCTGGGTGGCCCAGAGGGTCTGCCCGCTCTCGCGGGAGGCGCGCAGACCGGTGAGCGCGGTCCCCGCGGCGGAGGGGAAGCGTCCGCTCCAGAACTGGGAGAAGACCAGAAAGCCGAGCGCCGCGGGTATGGTGGCCCGCTCGTCCCGCAGATGGCTGACCTCGACGGCCCGAGAGGTCGCCGTCCGCACGAACGGCGCGTCGCCCAGGTACAGGCCACTGACACCCGCCCAGATCAGCTCGGAGGGCGTGGGGGTGTCGACCATCCCGGTGGCCTCGCGCAGCAAGGGGATGGAGTTGGAGTAGTCGCCCCGGAAGGAGACGGCGCTTCCCTCCAGGTAGGCGGCGACCCGACGCATGGGTGCGGGGTCGTCCGGGCGGACCAGGGGGAGCGCGAGTTCGGCGGCCCGGCCGTGAAGGCGGACGTCGCCCGCCAGGGACGCGGAGTCGGCCGAGCGCACCAGGGCGCGCAGGGCCAGCGAGCGGTCGTGCGGGACGAGCTCCTGGCCGACGGCGAGAAGCCGTTCGGCCACGTCCATGCTGTTGCCCTCGCGCATGACGATCTGGGCGTCGATGAAGTCGGCGGTCACCCGGCGGCGGTCGGACACCGCCAGGGGTCGGGCCCTGGCCAGGAGCCGGGTGGCCCGGTCGGATCTCCCTGCCGCGTAGGCCTCGTAGGAGGCGGTGGTCAAACGACAGGCCCGCTCGTCGGGGTCGGGCGTCAGCTCGGCGGCGCGCTCGTGGGCGTAGGAGGCGGCGAGACGTCCCGCGAGCCGCTTGGCGCGGTGGGCCGCGGCGGAGACGGCGTCGGAGAGTTCGGTGTCGGGGGTGCTGGTCCCCGCGGCGGTGTGGCGTGCGAACTCCACGGGGGAGTGCTCGGGGTCGTGAACCCCGGCCAGGGCACGGTGGGCCGCGCGCAGACGGCCCGCGGGTGTTTCCTGGGCGATGGCCTCGCGGACCAGTGGATCGGGGAAGACGAGGGTGTCGTCCTCCACTCGCACCAGGCCGCGTTCCTCGGCCGGTTCCAGGGCGGTGACGTCCGATTCTCCGAAGGCCTCCAGCAACAGGTGGAGACGGGTCTCGTCGTCGCTGAGCGCCGCGAGCAGGAGCAGGTCGCGGGTCCGCTCGGGCAGTCGGTGGTAGGGGACGAGGAGACCGGCGCTCAGTCGACCGGGCAGACGCGGCGGATCGGGCAGGGGATCCTCGCCGAGGAGCTGGGGCCGGGACAGTCCGCGCAGGAAGCCGAGGACGGCGGCGGGATTGCCGTGGCAGGCGCGGACCAGGGTCGAGCGTACGGAGGCGGGAAGGGTCACCGGTGCGTTGTCGGTGAGGATGTCGTGGACCGCCCGTTCCTCCAGGGGGGTCAGGAGGTGTTCGGCGACGACGGGGATGAGCGCGTCCGGGGTGGGTTCGAAGGCCGTCGCCGGCAGTCGCGGGCCGGCGGGCTTGCCGTAGCCCTCCCACGCGGCGAACACGACGGCGATGGGAAGGCCGACGAGGCGCCGCGCGAGGAAGGCGAGCGCGTCCAGGGAGGGGGTGTCGAACCGATCGGCGTCGTCCACGCACAGCAGGAGGGGACGCTCCGCGGCGGTGTCGGCGAGCAGTTCGAGCAGCCCGGTGTAGAGGGCGAGGCGGTCCGCGCCGTCGACCGTACCGACGGTGAGGTCGGGCAACCGCTCGCCCAGGGGAAGAAAGAGACGCTGGAGTCCGGCGAAGGGCAGGTCCTCCTCGTCGGTGATCCCACCCGCGTGGAGCACGGTGAAATCACCTGCGGAGCCGCGCAGGTGCTCCAACAGGGCGGTCTTGCCCCGCCCGGGACCACCGGAGAGGAGCAGGGACGCACCCTGACGCGACCTCGCCCGCTTCAGGGCATCGGCGAGGATCCGCTGCTCCGTGTCACGACCTCGGAGGCGGACGCTGAGGGGTTCGGTGTTCCTGCCAGCCACGTGCCCCACATTGGCACAGGG
>CALGOD010000342.1 GCA_937957845.1 uncultured Nocardiopsis sp. | reverse complement strand
GATCTCGGCGTTCTCCAGAGCGGCGGCGTGACGTTCGGTGTGGTAGCTCTCCAGTAGCTCTTCTCCCGCCCATCCGGCCAGGACGTAGGCGAGTTTCCAGGCGGCGTTCTCCGCGTCCTGGACTCCGGAGTTGAGGCCGCGGGCGCCGAAGGGCGCGACCAGGTGGGCGTTGTCGCCCGCCAAGAGGACGCGGCCCACGCGCATGCGGTCGGCCACGCGGGTGTGGAACCGGTAGACCGAGTGCCACACGATCTCATAGGGCCGGTCTCCGATGATCTTGCGGATGCGGGCGTCCAACCGTCCGCCGGCCTCCTCGGCGGCCAGGTCGAAGTCGGAGGGGACCTGCCAGTCGATGCGGCCATCCGCTTCACCGGGATGGTGTGGAAGCCGTCGGGCTGGTCGCGCAGGTAGGCAGATGAGGAAGCGGTCGTCGAAGGTCGTGCCGTCGAAGGAGACCCCGAGGGCCTCGCGGACCACGCCGCCGTGGGCGCCCAGGCACGACAGGGCGTAGGGGCCTCTCAGGGACACCGGGCCCTCGGGGGTGTCGCACTCGACCGTGACGCCGTGTTCGTCCTGGGTCAGACCGGTGACCCGGTGTCGCCACAGGATCGGGACACCGGCCTGACCCAGGCGTTCGTCGAGCACCTCCTCGGTACGGGACTGGGAGATGTTGACGAAGGGAGGCAGGGGCGAGGCGCCCGGGTCGGACAGGTGGACGCTGAACAGTTCGTGCTCACGGTAGAACGTGCGAGCGGTGTCCCAGGTGAGCCCCTCTTCGGCGATGACTCCGGCGCCCAACCAGTCCCACACGTCGAGCACGTCGCGTTGCTGGCAGATGGCCTTGGAACCGACCGCTTCACGGGCGGGACGCGCGTCCACGACCAGTACGGGGACGCCGCGCCGGGCCAGCAGCAGGGCCGCTGTCTGGCCGACGGGCCCGGCGCCCAGTACCAGGACGGGGTCGTCGGTGGGGGTGCGTGGAGCAGGGGGTCGCATGTGATGGCTCCGTTCGGCGTAGGCGCCCCGTACGGGCGAAAGGGACGGACGGCTGGTGGGCGGGATCAGTTCTGGAGCTGGTCCCAGACTTCGCGGTCGCGCTCGGCGGTCCAGATGACCGGGCGTTCGATGCCGGAGAACTCGTCCCACAGGCGGGAGACGTCGAAGGGCAGGCAGTGCTCGAAGATGGGCCAGTGCCCGTAGTCGTCGACCAAGGCGGCGTGGGTGGCGTCGAAGGCCTCCTTGAGGGTGCCGCCGCGTCGGTGGACCGCGCCGACCTGGTCGATCATGACCCGGAGGAAGTT
>CALGOD010000341.1 GCA_937957845.1 uncultured Nocardiopsis sp. | reverse complement strand
CGCGATCGAGGTCATTTTTCTCGATGTGAAATTACAAGGCGAGTGCCAGTAGCTCCGGGATCGCAATCCCCGAAATTGCGCCGACCACCCACGCCTTGAATGAACAGATGCAAAGCCGCTCTCGTCCATAGAAAGAAGCTCCCTGTCCTATTGGGGTGGTCGATGTTCCCTTGGGTGGACAAGGAATTTCAACCCCAGACGTGAAGTACGGAACACCCCGTGTGTCAACTGTTCGTCACTGTCGGCCACGTGTACGTCCGGACCGGTCAAAGGCCGCTCGGACAGTCAAGGCACCAGTGTCGTTCTCGGAGAAGTCCCAGTACAGGGCCATCGCATCGACCACGGCCAAGCCGTATCCGCTCTCGGCCAACGTCACACCCGCCTCCTCCAAGGAGGGAGGAGCCACCCGGGGGACGGTTGCCGCCATCTCGGATCGAGGCCCGTCATCGGTCACGCGCAGGACGAAGAGGAGGCGGCGCCGCTCGATCTCGATCCGCACCTGCCCACCGGGAAGCCCAGAGGCGCTGTGCCGTAGAGCGTTGGCGTGTAGTTCGCTCAGGGACACGATCAAGGGATGTGCGGCAGACGGCGTGGTCCGGGTGACCTGAGCAGCCCATTGGCGGGCGTGGGAGAGATGTGCGGTATCGGAACCGCACAGTAGGCCTGAGGTGTTCGGGTCATCGAAGCTGATGCGCCGGGGCGAGAACACTGTTCTGCCACGAAGCGGGAGGGGAGAAGGAAGGCTCTGCATCAGCCCTCCACCGAGAGCCGGCAGACCAGAGTAGGCGAGCCGTGCATTGAGGTATTCATGCACTCACTGTCCGAAGAAACGTCTGACACCGCTATGACGGAGCGGGCATGGTGGTCATGACAGACCGGTCATGGCCCCGCGACGCGGCACAGCCATAGGCTTCGGTGTCACCCAAGCCCCTGTCAGCGAACCGATGCGGAAGGCTTCCCTGTGCTCTGCGGAAACTGCGGTCGTGCACGAAAGGCCGGTGACTGCTCGTGCGTTCCGAGTCGGTTCTGGGATATCCCCGAGGTGCGGCGAGCGGTCGCGGACCAAGACCCCAACACTCTGATCCGTCTGCTGCTGCGGCACACTCACCTGGCGCAGGACGCCATCGCCCGTATGTGCGACCTGTCGCAGGCCATGGTCTCCCGGGTCCTGAACGGCAGCCGTGAGATCCGCAAACCCGAGTCCAGGCGCCGTGCGTTCGACGGAATCACGCACGGGTACAACGTTCCGACAACCGGGATGGCACGGGTACCCGCCCACCTCGCTCTGAGGCTGAACGACTCGGGCGAAGAGGCGGCCTCGGCCCTGCGGCGGCTGTCCCAGGCGGACATCGAGCACACACCGGGTATGGAGGAGGGAAGCGGCAACTCAGCGATCAGCCCGGCTGTACTCTCCTGGCTCGTACGGACCCCGGGCTCCGCCGAGGTCGACCCTTTGACGGAAGAAGGGCCGGTGGCCGCGGTCCGCGCCGCGAGCACGGCGTTCAGCTCCTTGGACAACCGGTTCGGTGGTGAGAACGCCAGGACCACGGCGCTGCACTACCTCCACGACACCGTCGTCCCCCTCCTCCGGCGTTCGCACACAGAGGCGGTACGGCGGTCGCTGTTCACGGTCGCAGCCGAGTTCGTCCTTTCCATCGCCTGGATGTCCTACGACGCCCAACGCAACGGCGCCGCTCGGCGGTACTTCGTCCAGGCTCTGGATCTGGCCACACACGCCGAAGACCGCCTATTGGGAGCGAGTGTCCTGTCCGCGATGAGCCACCAGGCCAACTATCTGGGTGCGCACGCCGAGGCCCGCGATCTGGCGCGTGCGGCCCTCACCGGTGCCGGAAGCCGTGCGACAGCGACGATGCGCGCCCAGTTTCTGATGATGGAAGCCCGTGCTCACGCCGCTCGGCAGGACAAAAGCGGCTGTTTCCGGGCGATGAGCGAGGCCGAGCGAGCGTTCGGGAGGCGCGATCCCCGTACCGACCCGGGGTGGATCAGCTACTTCGACCATGCTGAGTACTCAGACGAGGTAGCGCACTGCCACCGGGATCTCGGACACGCGCACGTCGCCCGTCGTCTCGCCGAACAGAGTCTCGCCGCCTCCACCGGTGACGAATACGCGCGAAGCCGGGTGTTCACCCGCCTGGTGTTGGCCGTGGCCGTGCTCGGTCAGGGGGAGGTGGAGGAGGCCGGCCACATTGGCGAACAGGTGGTCCCTCTCGTACAGGCGACCTCGTCGGCTCGATGCGTCGGCTACCTGAACGACTTCGCCCAGCGGATCTGGCCCCACCGCGACCAACCTGAGGCGGCACGGTTTCTCCGCAAGGCACGCGCTGTGGCGGCCACCGGTCAGTAGGGCTGCCAGAATCTGGGACGTTCAGGGTCGCCAAGGTCGGTGACGCGCCGGTCGATCTCGGCATCGATCTGGGGGCTCTCACCGCCCTTCTGTGCGAGCCAGGTGGTCATGCGCAGCTCGCGGACCGCCTTGTAGAGCGGGTAGCCGTCCCAGCCGGTGACGTCGAATCCGTAGGCGTCGCAGAAGTCGGCGTACTCGGTGTCGGTGTGCCAGCCCAGGTCCCGGTACAGGGCGGTCAGCAGCAGGTCCCATTCGGGTGGACCCCAGCAGATGCCGTCCAGGTCGAAGAGCACCACCCCATGGTCGGTGGCCAGTA
>CALGOD010000340.1 GCA_937957845.1 uncultured Nocardiopsis sp. | reverse complement strand
TCGACGTCCTTCACCGCCACGGCGGTCGCGGCGCCCGCACCCGCGGCCCCGGCCCCTGCGCCGGAAACGTCGGCGTCGTCACGCGAAGAAGCGGCGTCCGCGGACTCCGGCAGAGGCGCGTTCGCGGCCTCCTCCACCTCGGCCATGGCGGCGGCGCGCTCCCGGGCGATGCGCTCGTGGGCCTCGGCCACGGCGAAACCCGTCACCATTTCCGTGAAGGCGTCTTCCAGACCGGTGAACAGGTCCACCGGGTCGTTCGACTCCGCCCCGAACGGGGACGGCGGGTGGGGGAGGAAGGACATCCACCGGTCGAACCAGGCGAGCTGTTCCGCCGCGGTGATCTCCAGCTCGTCCAGGCCGAAGGGGGCCCCGGCCTCCTCCCAGGCCTCCTCGACGGCCTCGAAGAAGGACACGACCACGAGAACCTTGTACGCGGCCTCGATCCTCTCCGTGCGGGACAGGCGGCTCTGGCCCCTGAGCCTGTCCCGTATCCCCTCGATGGCCTGGCGTCCCTTGCTCACCAACAGCCCCCGAGCGCCGAAGAGGTCGGGCACTCCCACCAGCCCCAACCCGCCGTCGGCCAGCTTCTCTGCGAAGTCCAGCACCTCCGAGTCGTTCTGTCCGAGGGTTCTCAGGGCGTCCGCGTAGGTGAGCCGTTTCGCCATGGGGCTGGACTGCCTTTCCGGTTTCGAGGGGTGGAAACACGGGTCGGACCCGGTGCCGGGGTGGCGCCGAGTCCGCAGGTCAAGGGGGATTCGTGATCGGGGAGGTCCGTCGGGGGACGGCGGAGGGACCGCCGTCCGGAGCACTCAGGGCAGTTCCCAGTTCACCAGTTCGGAGTTCTGCTCCTTGAGCAGTTCGTTGGCCCGGCTGAACGGTCGGGAACCGAAGAACCCGTTCTTGGCCGACAGCGGGCTCGGGTGCGCCGACTCCACGCACGGCACCCCCGGCATCATCGGGCGCAGGTTGCGGGCGTCACGCCCCCACAGGATCGCCACGAGCGGCTTGTCACGTGCGGCCAGTGCCCGGATCGCCTGTTCGGTGACGGCCTCCCACCCCTTGCCCCGGTGCGAACCGGCCTGGCCGGGCGCGACCGTCAACACCCTGTTGAGCAGCAGCACGCCCTGCTCGGTCCACGGGGTCAGGTCGCCGTTGGAGGGCATGGGCACACCGAGGTCGTCCACCAGCTCCTTGTAGATGTTGCGCAGGCTCGCGGGCAGACGCACGTCCGGAGCGACGGAGAAGCTCAGACCCACCGCGTTGCCCGGGGTCGGATAGGGGTCCTGCCCCACGATGAGCACGCGCACGTCCTCGAAGGGCTGCTTGAAGGCCCGCAGAACGTTCTCTCCGGCGGGCAGGTAGGTGCGTCCCTCGGCGATCTCCTTGCGCAGGAAGTCGCCCATCGCGGCGATCTGCGGCGCGACCGGCTCCAGGGCCTCGGCCCAGCCGTTCTCCATGATTTCCTTCAGGTCCTTGGGCATGGCCAGAACATTAGCGCCACACGGCGACATCCACGCCCGCTTCGACCCTTCGGGGCGCCTCGCGGTCGCGCCTCTCCTGGGCGGCGGCCTTCACGGGCCGCCGGTTCGACACGGAGAGGCGGTTCCCCGCGGTGGCCGCACCACGGGCCGCCGTCGAGGCCCCGGGCACGGCCTTCCGGTGGGCGGAGGACCGGTCCGTTCCCGAAGAGGGGCCCGGGTGTCCGCGCTACTCGGCGCGCCAGGCCCCCTGCCTGGCGGACAGGTTGAGGGCGGTGGTCACCAACGGCACGTGACTGAACGCCTGGGGGAAGTTCCCGACCTGGCGGTTCTCACGTGGGTCCCACTCCTCGGCCAGGAGTCCCACGTCGTTGCGCAGCGACAGCAGTCGCTCGAACAGTTCACGCGCCTCCTCGTGGCGGCCGATGGACAGCAACGAGTTGGCCATCCAGAAGCTGCACGCGAGGAAGGCGCCCTCGTCTCCGGGGAGCTGGTCGGCGGAGGTCTCCAGGTCGGTGCGGTAGCGCAGGACGAAGCCGTCCACCATCAACTCCTTGCGGACCGCCTCGATGGTGCCGATCACCCGCGGGTCGTCGTAGGGCAGGAAGCCCACCTCCGGGATGAGCAGCAGCGCCGCGTCCAGGTCCTTGCTGCCGTAGTACTGCGTGAAGGTGTTGCGCTGGGGATCGTAGCCGTACTCGCACACCTCGGCGTGGATGGTGGCGCGCAGGGCCTTCCACCGCTCGATGGGACCCTCCTTGCCGAACTCCTCGATGCTGCGCACCGCCCGGTCGGCCGCGA
>CALGOD010000339.1 GCA_937957845.1 uncultured Nocardiopsis sp. | reverse complement strand
CCGCCCCACCAGGCAGGCCCGCACGGACCCGTACAGGCCCAACACCCGGCCTCGACCGGACCGATCCCGATGGTCCCCCCCGCCGACCAGCAGTCGAACCGTCCGGGCCCACAGCCCTACGTGCCGCCGGTGCCACCACCTCCGCACCAGCCGACCGCGCCGAATCGGCGCAGGGGCGTGATCATCGCCATGGTGCTGGGCGGCGTGCTGGTGCTCGTGTTGATCATGCTCCTGATGAACGCGTTGATGAACTGGAGCAACCCGCCGTTGTTCGGCGACGACGACCGAGGGTCCCAGGGGGAGGCCTCCTCACAGGAACAGCCGTCCGATCCCGCGCCCGACGAGGACGCGGCCGATTCCGAGGGCTCTTCCGACTCCCCCTCCACCGGACCGCCGGACGACATGGCGGGGGCCTCGGCCGACCGGATGGTGCGGTACCACGTCCACGAGGTCACCTGTGGTCTGCCCCAGCACAACATCCGCTCGCGACTCCAGACGAACGCGGAGTACTGCGTGGTGATGCTCGGGCTGTCGAACGTCAGCGACGAGCTGGTGGTGTTCGACCACAACGAGCAGATGCTGACGACCAGTTTCAACGAGACCGTCGGAGCCGAGGAGCCGTCCCGCCCCGAGTACGAGAAACCGCTGTGGGACACCTCCGGGATCGGTCCCGGAGCCACGGTGGAGGGCGAACTGGTGTTCATCCTGCGCAACGGTGAGACCCCGAGGACGCTCGTCCTCAGTCACCACCCGGGCGCAGAACCCACGGAGATCGACATCCAGCACCTGGTCGACTGACCCGAACGGGCACGGGCCCGGCACCTCCGCCGAAGCGGCGCGTGCCGGGCCCGTCCTGGTTCCGGGGGAGGTCTACTCCCACTCGATGGTGCCCGGGGGCTTGCTGGTCACGTCCAGCGCCACCCGGTTCACCTCGTCCACCTCGTTGGTGATGCGGTTGGAGATCCCGGCCAGGACGTCGTAGGGCACGCGCGACCAGTCGGCGGTCATCGCGTCCTCACTGCTGACCGGGCGCAGCACCACGGGGTGACCGTAGGTACGACCATCACCCTGCACCCCCACCGAGCGCACGTCCGCGAGCAGCACCACCGGGCACTGCCAGATGGAGCGGTCCAGTCCGGCGCGGGTCAGCTCCTCGCGCGCGATCGCGTCGGCCTCGCGCAGGATCTCCAGGCGTTCCCGAGTCACCTCACCGATGATGCGGATGCCCAACCCCGGGCCGGGGAAGGGCTGGCGCCAGACCATCTCCGCAGGCAGGCCCAGTTCCTCGCCGACCTTGCGCACCTCGTCCTTGAACAGTTCGCGCAGCGGCTCCACGAGCGTGAACCGCAGGTCGTCGGGCAGGCCGCCCACGTTGTGGTGGGACTTGATGTTCGCGGTGCCGTTACCGCCACCGGACTCCACCACGTCCGGATACAGGGTCCCCTGCACCAGGAACTCGACCTCGGTGCCGGTCTCACCGCTCTCGGCGACGACCTCGCGGGCCGCCTGCTCGAACACGCGGATGAACTCGCGGCCGATGATCTTGCGCTTCTGTTCGGGGTCGGTCACGCCCGCCAACGCGGACAGGAAGCGTTCCTGGGCGTCCACGACCTTGAGCCTTGCGCCGGTGACCGCGACGTAGTCCTTCTCCACCTGCTCGGCCTCGCCCTTGCGCAGCAGGCCGTGGTCCACGAACACGCAGGTCAGCTGCTCGCCGACGGCACGCTGCACCAGGGCGCCGGCCACCGCCGAGTCCACGCCTCCGCTGAGCGCGCAGATGACGCGCTTGTCGCCGATCTGTTCGCGGATGCTCTCCACCTGCTCCTCGACGATGTTGAGCATCGTCCAGGTGGGACGGCAGCCCGCGCCCTCGTACAGGAAGCGGCGCAGCACCTCCTGGCCGTGGTCGGTGTGCAGGACCTCGGGGTGGAACTGGACACCGAAGAGGCGGCGTCCGGTGTCCTCGAACGCGGCGACCGGCGCGCCGGCGGTGGAGGCCGTCGTGACGAACCCCTCGGGGGCGGTGGTGACCGAGTCCCCGTGCGACATCCACACCTGCTGTTCGGCCGGCAGGCCGGCGAAGAGCAGGGAGTCGGTGTTCACCGTCAGCGCGGTACGGCCGTACTCGCGAAGGTCGGTCCTGGCCACGGTGCCGCCCAGGGCCTGGGTCATCGCCTGGAAGCCGTAGCAGATACCGAGGGTGGGCACGCCGGTCTCGAACAGCTCCGGCCCGGGCCTGGGCGCGCCCTCGGCGTGGACCGAGGACGGTCCGCCGGAGAGGATGATGGCCTTGGGCCTCTTGGCGACCATCTCCTCCACGGGCATGGTCGAGGGCACGATCTCACTGTGCACGTGGCATTCGCGTACGCGTCGTGCGATCAGCTGCGCGTACTGCGCGCCGAAGTCGACGACGAGAACGGTGTCGAACGTGCTCTCAGCACCAACGGACACGACGGAGGACCTTCCGCAGGGAGTCAAGGGATGTCCGCCCAGTCTAGTGCGGTGACCGCCGCCGGTTCACCGCTCCGGAGCACTCGGCACCCCGACCCGGTCCCTTGGAGCGTGGTATCGGTCTCAGCCGGCGAAGCCGCCGGGGTTGGACGACTGCCAGCGCCACGCGTCACGGCACGCGTCGTCCACCGTGCGCACGGCCTTCCATCCCAGGTCGCGGGCGGCCGCGGAGGCGTCGGCGAAGCACACGGCGATGTCGCCCGGGCGGCGGTCGACCACCGCGTACGGGATGGGCCCGCCGACGGCCCTCTCGAAGGCGCGCAGTCCCTCCAGCACGGAGGTCCCCTCACCGGTGCCCAGGTTGTAGACCCGCAGGCCGGCGGTGTCGGCGATGCGGTCCATCGCGGCCAGGTGGCCCTGCGCCAGGTCCACCACGTGCAGGTAGTCGCGCACGCCCGTGCCGTCGGGGGTGTCGTAGTCGTCGCCGAACACGTCCAGTCGCTCACGGCGCCCGGCGGCGACCTGCGCGATGTAGGGGAACAGGTTGTTGGGCACCCCCTGGGGGTCCTCACCGATCAGTCCGCTGGGGTGGGCGCCGATGGGGTTGAAGTAGCGCAGCGAGACCACGTGCCAGCGCGGGTCGGCCTCGGTCAGGTCGCGCAGGATGCGTTCGGCGAACAGCTTGGTGGTGCCGTAGGGGTTGGTGGCCGCCAGCGGGCTGTCCTCGGTGATGGGCACCCGCTCGGGGTCGCCGTAGACCGTGGCCGAGGAGCTGAACACCAGGTTCCGCACACCGTGCTCGTCCATGACCTCGGTCAGGGACAGCAGGGCGTCCAGGTTGTTGCGGTAGTAGCGCAGCGGCTGCTCCACGGACTCGCCCACGGCCTTCAGCCCCGCCAGATGGATGACGGCGTCGATCCGGTGCTCGGCGAAGACGCGACGCAGGGCCTCGGCGTCGACGCAGTCCACCTTGTGGAACGCGACGGTGCGCCCGGTGATGCGCTCGACGCGGCGCAGGGCCTCGGCGTGGCTGTTGACCAGGGAGTCCACGACCACGACCTCGTGCCCGGCCTCGAGGAGTTCGACCGCGGTGTGGGAGCCGATGTACCCGGCGCCACCGGTGAGCAGTACGTTCATCTCTCACTTCCTGACTGGAGCGCCCCGCCACCTCGCGGGCGCTTCCCAGGATAGGTGCCCACTGTCCGGAGGACGGGTGGTGGCACCGCCGTGTTCCCCGCCGCGCCGCCCCGGGCCCGCCCCTCGTCCGTCCGGCCTCATACCGGGGTACGAGGCCCCACGGCCCGGGCGCTCCTATCGTGGAGGAATGCCCGACCTGTCCCCGCGCTCCCTCATGGACCGCGCGACGCTGTGGGCCCGCGACCACGTGCTCGCCGTGGACGCGGGCTGGGCCGTCCTCTGCTTCGGCCTGGTGATGGTGTCCTGGCCGTCGTCCGGTTCCGGTACCGCCGACTGGTGGCTCCACCTCGCTCTGAGCGTCGTGTGCTGTGCCGCCCTGGCCCTGCGCCGCACCCGTCCCCTCCCGGCCCTGGCCGCCCTGGCCGTGCTGCTGGCGTTCCACATCCTGTGGTTCGACTCCCTCACGACGCTGACCGCGATCGGCGGTCTGGTCGGCGCCTACACGGTGCAGGCCGAGCTCTCCCGCCCGTGGCGTGCCGTCGGCTTCGTCCTCGTCCTGGCCGGCTCGGCCTGGGGCATCCTGTCCGTGTCACCGGAGAGCCTCTCGGCGGATCCGGAGCTGCGGCTCAACAGCGTCCTTTCGGGGTGGGCGGCCGTCGCGCTGGTCTCCCTGCTGGGCGCGTTCCGCAGACGTAACCGCGAGGAGTTCACCCGCGTCGTCGAGCACGCCCGGCTGCTGGAGACCCAGCGGGCTCAGGAGGTGCGCCTCGCCGCGCTCGACGAGCGGACCCGCATCGCCAGGGAGATGCACGACGTCCTCGCGCACTCGCTGAACGTCATCGTCGCCCAGGCCGACGGGGGCCGCTACGCCGCGGCCACCGACCCCGAGCTCGCGGTGTCCGCCCTGGCCACCATCGCCCAAGTGGGGCGCGAGTCCGCGACGGAGCTGCACCAGCTCCTGGGCGTCCTGCGCGACGGTGAGGAGCGCGGATCCGCGCCCTCGCCCGGGATCGGCGACCTCCCCGGACTCATCGAGGAGTACCGCCGCGCCGGTCTGGAGATCCGCCTGGCCCAGCACGGCCCCCCACCCGCGCCACGCGACGGCCGGTCGGACTCGGAGGCCACGTCGACCCTGCCGGCCTCCGCCTCCCTGACGGTCTACCGCGTCGTCCAGGAGGCCCTCGCCAACGCGCTCAGACACGGGGGGACGTCCTTCGTCCGGGTCGAGTTCACGTGGTCCGCCGGGCGGGCCGAGATCGTCGTGGTCAACTCCGTCCGTGAGGTCGTGCCCGCCTCCCCGGCCTCCGCGGGCGGGCCTTCGGGCCACGACCGCCGCGGGCCCGGACACGGCCTGGTCGGCATGCGCGAGCGCGTCGGTCTGCACGGAGGCACCCTGGAGGCGGGTCCGGACGAGGCGACCGGAACCTGGCGGGTGCGCGCGGTGATCCCCTGGGAGGAGACGTGATCCGTGTGGGCCTGGCCGACGACCAGGTGCTGTTCACCGCCGGTGTGGCGATGGTGATCGACTCCCAACCGGACCTGACCGTCGCCTGGCGTGCGGACGACGGGGAGCAGGCCGTCGCCCACCAGCGCGCCGATCCCGTCGACGTCCTGCTCATGGACGTCCAGATGCCCGGCACGGACGGGCTGAGCGCCACGCGTACCCTCGTCTCCTCGGGCGCGGAGTGCCGGATCGTCATCCTGACCACCTTCGACACCGACGATTACGTGGTCGAGGGTGTGGAGGCCGGGGCCGCGGGGTTCCTGCTCAAGAACACCCCTCCGGAGGAGCTGTTGGAGGCCGTGCGCACCGTCCACCGCGGCGACTCCGTCATCTCCGCCAGTTCCACGCGAAGGCTGCTCACGCACGTGCGCCCGCTGCTCGGCGGTACCTCCTCCCGACCCGGTCCCCCGAGCAGGGACGTCCGCCGGGCCGTGGAGTCGTTGACCCCGCGCGAGCGGGAGGTCCTGGTCGCCATGGCGCTCGGCCACTCCAACACCGAGATCTGCGAGCGCCTCGTGCTGTCCATGCCCACGGTCAAGACCCACGTCGGACACGTGCTGGCCAAGACCGGCTCCCGTGACCGGGTCCAGGCGGTGCTGTTCGCGTTCCGAGCCGGGTTGGTGGACCGCCAGGACCTGCTCCGGGAGGCCTGAGCGGAGGGCTCCTCCGTTCCCCTCCTACCACGGTGGGACCGTCCTGTTCGTCCCCCGGCACGATGTCCTCCCCGGGTGCCGTGCCGGAGGCTCTGCGGTGGAAAGGAGCCGCATGGACGACATCATCACCACCCATCGCCTGACGAAGACCTACGGTTCCCGCACGGTCGTGGACGACCTCGACCTACGGGTGCCGCGGGGCTCGGTGTACGGCTTTCTCGGACCCAACGGGTCGGGCAAGTCGACCACCATGAAGATGCTGCTGTCGCTGGTCCGGCCCAGCCGAGGGCAGATCCACCTCTTCGGCCGGCCGATGAACCGGGACACGCGCCCCGACCTGCTGAGGAAGGTCGGCTCCCTCATCGAGGCTCCCCCCGGGTACGCCCACCTGACCGGACGGGAGAACATGGCGATCGTCCAGCGGATGCTCGGCCTCAGCGACCGGCAGGTCTCCCGCGCCGTCTCCACGGTGCGCCTACAGGAGCACATGGACAAGCGCGTGCGCGCGTACTCGCTGGGGATGAAGCAGCGTCTGGGCATCGCGATGGCCCTGGCACGGGAACCGCGTCTGCTGGTCCTGGACGAACCCACCAACGGCCTGGACCCGGCGGGCATCGAGGAGATCCGCGAGCTGCTGGTGTCGCTGGCGGCCGACGGCACCACCGTCATGGTCTCCAGCCACCTGCTGGACGAGGTCGACAGGATGGCGTCGGTGCTGGGCGTCCTCGGCCGGGGGAGGTTGATCTTCCAGGGCACGCGGGCCGAACTGTTCGACCGCAGTCTCCCCGACCTGGTCGTGGACACCCCCGAACCCGGGCGTGCCCTCGCCCTGGGCGTCCCCGCCGTGCGTGCGGAGCGGGGCATACGCCTGTCCGGGCTCGACGACGAGGACACCGCCGCCCTCGTCCGGCGTCTGGTCGAAGGCGGCGTTCCCGTCTACGGTGTGCGCCGCGTCCAGCAGACCCTGGAGGAGGTCTTCATGGACCTCACCGGCAGAGAGGGGCTGGTGTGATGCCGACGGCGCTGGTCCTCGAGCTACGGAAGATGCGCAGGTTGCGGGTGGGGATCGTGTGCGCGGCCATGGTGGCCGCCGTCGTCGCCCTCACCTGCGCGAACCTGGTGTCGGACACCGCGCGGTCCGGTTTCGACGACCCGGCCGACCAGCCGTGGGAGAGCCTCCTCATGGGCTACGTCATGGTGTCGGCCATGACCTCCCCCATCCTGGTGGCGGTGCTCGCCAGCAGACAGGTCGACATGGAGCACCAGGGCCAGGGGTGGACGCTGTCGCGGGTGGCCGGGTTCGGCCCCGGGCTGTTGTGCCGCGCCAAGGTCGCGGCGCTGGGCCTGGTCCTGGCGGTCGCCGTGCCGGCCCAGACCGCTCTGATCGTCATGGCGGGTCTGGCCGCCGGGATCACCGTGCCACCGTCGCCCGGGATGTGGGCCGGGTACGCGGTCCGCCTGTTGCTGGTGGACCTGGCCCTGCTGTGCCTGCACGTGTGGCTGGCCGCACGGGTGGACAACCAGCTCGTCGGGTTGGCCACCGGGATGCTCGGTGCGTTCTGCGGGGTGTTCTCGCTGTTGATGCCGCCGGCCCTGGCACGGGTACTGCCCTGGGGGTACTACGCGATCATCTCCCCCTTGGGCATGGGGGAGGAGGGCTTCCTCACGGTCACCCCCGGGTACGGCTGGTTGGCCGCGTTCCTGGTGGTCGTGGCGGTCCTGTTCGGTGTCGCCGGCCGACGCCTGGACAGGAGGGAGGCATGAGGGGGATGGTCCTCGCCGAACTGACCAAACTGCGACGCTCGTCGCTGTGGATCGTGGCCGTGGTACTGCCTCTGCTCGCGGTCATCACCGGAACCGTCAACTACGACGGCAACCAGGAGACGCTCTCGTCCGGTTGGAGTCCCTACTGGTCGCAGGTCGTGCTCTTCTACAGCCTGTTCTTCATGTCGATGGGCATCGCGGTGATGGCGTCGGCCGCGTGGCGCATGGAGCACCGCGGTCACAACTGGAACCTCCTCATGGCCACACCGGCCCGTTCCTTCGGGATCGTGGGCGCCAAGCTCGCCGCCCTCGCCCTGATGGTCTCGGCCATGCAGTTCGTCCTGCTCTCCCTGATGGTGCTGACCGGCAGACTCGTCCTGGGCCTGGACGGATGGCCGCCCTGGCACAGTGTCGCCGCGGCGCTGCTGGGCGTCGTCGCCGCGCTGCCGGTCGTCGCCCTGCAGTCCGGCCTGTCGATGCTGATCCGCTCCTTCGCCGCGCCCGTGGCCCTCGGTCTGCTGGGCTGCGTCGCCGGGGTCGGCGTGCTCCTCTCCGGCGTCGGCGGGGTGCTCCCCCACCTCGTCCCCCAGGCCCTGGTCAGCATGACGCTCAACCTCGG
>CALGOD010000338.1 GCA_937957845.1 uncultured Nocardiopsis sp. | reverse complement strand
CCCGAGGACCTGATGCCTCTGGTGACCGCGGCCACCGGATCCGATCCCGGTCTGCGACCGACCGTCGACCAGGTGCTGGCGCGGCTCCTCGGTCGGAGCGCACCGGACTCCCAGGACGAGGCCACGGCCCTGGTCACCCAGGTGCTCCGTGAGGGCTGGAAGGCCCCTCCACCGCCCACCGCGGTCACCGGGACGCGTGCCCCCGCCCCGGTGCGGCCGCCCGTGAGCCGCCGGAAACGGCTGCTGGTCGGATCCGTCGCCGTGCTGTCGTTGGCGGCGGTGGCCGGTCTCGGGTGGACGTGGGGAAGCGGCGTCGGTGGTCGTGGCCCCGGCCCGGAGGCCGCCTCCGAGACCGTGGACGGAACGCGGGCGTCGGAGGCCGGGAACGAGGACGGTTCCTCGAACGGTCGGGAGATCGCGACCGAGGTGGTCGGCGACGGACTGTTCACCGTCTACGCGGCCGAACCCGGGGAACTGGGGATCACCCAGGGCTTCGACGGGGTGGGGAGCGTGCTGACCGAGGACGCCGAACGCGCCGAGTACGCCATCGCGACGGTCCGCCTCAACACCGTGTACGCGGACACCGCCGCGCAGCGGGGCATCAAGGTCTTCGGAGAGGTCGAGTACGTCGCCGACAGCGGCGAGTTCACCCTTCACACCGAGGACCTCGTGTTGTGGGAGGTCGGCGACGGACTGGACCCGCTCCCGGACGACCCGGCCGCCGACGGACGGCCCGCCCACGTCGCCGACACCGACGAGATCCTCGCGACGGTCACCCCCGACACCCCCTCCGCCGAGTTCGAGGTGGTCTTTCCCCAGGCCCCGGAGAGCGGCCTGCTCGGCTACCTGCCCGCTCCCACGGCACACGGTGAGGACGTGGACAGGGTGCGGGGCTCCTACGTGTGCTACATGAACTGGCACCCGCTTCCACCGGTCGACATGGCCGACGAACAGTACGTCCCCTGCCCGGAGGAGCCGCCGGCGTGAGCGACCACCACACCTCCACCAGACCCACGGCCCCGGGATTCGCCCCACTGCGACCGGACGACCCGGACACCCTCGGGGGCTTTCGCATCGTGGGTCGGGTCGGCACCGGGGGGATGGGCACCGTCTACGCCGGACGTCCACGACGGAGAGGGACCGGATACACGGCGATCAAGGTCATCCGGGAGGAACTCACCGGGGATCCCGGTTTCCGTGCCCGGTTCGATCGGGAGATCCGCCTGCTCTCGCGGGTGCGCAGCCGTTCGATCCCCGCCTTCCTCGGCGCGGGGAGGGACGGGGACGGTCCATGGCTGGCCACCGAGCTCGTGCCCGGCCTGTCCCTGTCCGACCACGTCCGACGCCACGGGCCACTGCCCCCGAACCTCCTCCTCGGTTTGGCCGCCGGAGTCGCGGAGGCCCTGCACGCGGTCCACACGGCCGGTGTGGTGCACCGCGACCTCAAGCCCGGGAACGTCATCCTGGCCCCCGATGGGCCCAAGGTGCTGGACTTCGGGATCGCCCGGGCCCTGGACGAGACCGCGCTCACCCGTACCGGCGGCCTGGTGGGCACCCCCGGATGGATCGCGCCCGAGGTCCTGCGCGGGGCCCCGCCCGCGCCTCCCGCGGACATGTTCGCCTGGGG
>CALGOD010000337.1 GCA_937957845.1 uncultured Nocardiopsis sp. | reverse complement strand
GCTCCCACCACGGGACCAGGACCGCGTAGTCGGCCACCGGAAGCCCGATCTCCCAGTACACCTGGGGGTTGATGTAGTCCACCCACCCCTCGCGCACCCAGGCGCGGCTGTCGGCGTAGAGGGCGCTGTAGGACTCCAGGCCGTTGGTGGCCGATCCCGCCGGGTCGCTGGAGGCGTTGCGCCAGATCCCGAACGGGCTGATGCCGAACTTCACGTGCGGTTTGACGGCGTTGATCGCCTCGTCCATCCCCGCCACCATGCGGTTGACGTTGTCACGCCGCCAGTTCTCGATGCTGGAGAAGTCCCCGCCGTGTTCGGCGAAGGTGTCCCGGTCCGGGATGGCCACGCCGCTCACCGGATAGGGGTAGAAGTAGTCGTCGAAGTGGACCCCGTCGAGGTCGTAGTTCTCGACGGCGTGCATCATCGCCTCGATGACGAACTCGCGGGCCTCGGGGATCCCGGGGTCGTAGTAGAGCTTCCCGCCGTAGGCGAAGACCCAGTCGGGGTTCTGTCTGGCCGGGTGGTCCGCCACCAGGCGTGACGGGTCGTCGTGCATGGCCACCCTGTAGGGGTTGAACCAGCCGTGGAACTCCAGGTTGCGGGCGTGGGCCTCCTCGACGGCGAACTCCAAGGGGTCGTACCCCGGGTCCTGACCCTGACGGCCGGTGAGCCATTCGGACCAGGGCTCGTGCGGCGAGGGCCAGAAGGCGTCCGCGGTCGGCCTGATCTGGACGAAGACGGCGTTGAGGCCGTCCTCCACGGCTCGGTCGTACAGTTCGGTGAGCTCGGCCTGCTGCGCGGCGGGCGTCAGGCCCTGCCTACTGGGCCAGTCGATGTTGACCACCGAGGAGATCCACTCGGCGCGCATCTGCCGTTTGGGCGGCGCCTGGGGATCGACCACGCAGGTCTCGTCCTGGTCTTGGACCTCGGCCACGGCCGTCGGCATGTGGAGCAGGGACGCGGTGAGCGCCGCGGCCAAGGCGCCACACAGGGCACCGATGCGGGGGATCGAGGTCCGGGCCCCGGCGGCTCGGGGCGCGGGACGGCTCCGGTTCGGGTACGCCAATGTGGCTCCTTCCGGCTTCTGTCGTCGGACAGGGACGCGGGCCGGACGCGCCCGGACACGGTCTCCGAGCGACGCCCGGCCGGGCCCCTGGAGAAAACCTTCACGATTTGCCGGAAAGAAGCAAGACTCCTACGGCTGTTCGATACCTATGTGTCGCGAGGGAGGACGCGGGAGCGGGGTAGAACCCGTTACAGGCGCACCCGCCCCCGCGGTGGGCCCGGCGGAAGCAGGGAGGACACCATGTTCGTCTTCTTCAGCGGTCGGCTGGGGTGTTTCCTGTCCCTCCTGGTCTCGGTGGCGCTGACGGCCCTCCTCTTACTGGTCCTCGGCGTTCTGGGATGAACCACGGCCCCGGTCCCGCGTCCGCCCGTCGTGACGGGTGCTCCTGGACGGACAGGGGGGGGCGGTCGCCGGGAAGAGGTCAGGGCGTGTACAGCACGGCGTCGACCTCGACGAGGAAACCGGGCAGATCCTCCTGGACGGTGGTGCGCACCGGCGGCTCCGTACCGAAGTACTC
>CALGOD010000336.1 GCA_937957845.1 uncultured Nocardiopsis sp. | reverse complement strand
GACTGGAGTTCAGACGTGTGCTCTTCCGATCTGTCCCCGGTGGCCGGTGCGGTCGACCGCGGGATGCCCGCTCCCACCAGTCCGGTTACAGTGGAGCGATAACCAACCACGTCGGTCGGCATTGGCCGCCCCGGTAGGCAGTTCGGGGCCGGTCCGACCGCGCCGACACTGTCAGCCAGCAGCCGCTGCAAGGAGTCACGCAACGTGTCCCGCCGCCTTTTCACCTCCGAGTCGGTCACTGAGGGCCATCCCGACAAGATGGCCGACCAGATCAGTGACGCGATCCTCGACGCGATGCTCGCCCAGGACCCGCTGAGCCGGGTCGCGGTGGAGACGCTGATCACCACCGGTCAGGTCCACATCGCGGGTGAGGTCACCACCCAGACCTACGTCGACATCCCCGCCATCGCGCGAGAGAAGATCCTCGAGATCGGCTACGACTCCTCGGCGAAGGGGTTCGACGGTGACTCCTGCGGGGTCAACGTCTCCATCGATGCCCAGTCCCCGGACATCGCCCAGGGTGTCGACACCGCCTACGAGGCGCGTGTCGACCACGAGGACGACGCCCTCAACCGGCAGGGCGCCGGTGACCAGGGACTGATGTTCGGCTACGCCAACCGCGAGACCCCCGAACTCATGCCGCTGCCGATCAAGCTGGCGCACGCACTGGCCGAGCGCCTGTCCGCGGTCCGCCGCAACGGCACGGTCCCCTACCTGCGCCCGGACGGTAAGACCCAGGTCACCGTCGAGTACGACGGCCAGGTCCCGGTCCGTCTGGACACCGTCGTGGTCTCCAGCCAGCACTCGGCCGACATCAACCTCGACGAGATGCTCGCCCCCGACATCCGCGAGCACGTCATCGAGCCGGTGGTGTCCGCTTACGGCCTGGAGTCCGACGCCTACCGTCTCCTGGTCAACCCGACCGGCCGTTTCGAGGTCGGCGGTCCCATGGGAGACGCCGGTCTGACCGGACGCAAGATCATCGTGGACACCTACGGCGGTTACGCCCGTCACGGAGGTGGGGCCTTCTCCGGCAAGGACCCCTCGAAGGTGGACCGTTCGGCGGCCTACGCCACCCGGTGGGTCGCCAAGAACATCGTGGCCGCCGAACTCGCCGAGCGCGTCGAGGTCCAGGTCGCCTACGCCATCGGCAAGGCGCACCCGGTCGGTGTGTTCATCGAGACCTTCGGCACAGAGAAGGTCGCTCCCGAACTGATCGAGAAAGCGGTCAAGGAGGTCTTCGACCTGCGCCCGGCCGCGATCGTGCGGGACCTGGACCTGCTGCGCCCGGTGTACTCCAAGACGGCCGCCTACGGCCACTTCGGTCGCGAGCTTCCCGAGTTCACCTGGGAGAGCACCGAGCGCGCCGCCGCGCTGCGCTCCTTCGTCGGCGCCTGAGACGCACCTCCCGGTCCGGCCGGGGGCGGTCGACCGCCCCCGGCCGTTCGTGTTCGGGCAGGAGTCCTCGGGACCGGCCGAAGGATCCCGGGAACGTGAACGGGCCGAAGGGTCAGCTCAGTTCGTCAAGCGCCTTCTGCGCCTCGGCCAACCACGAACGGCGGGCCTCCAGCGCGTCCTCGTACTCCTTGGCACGGCGGGTGTCACCGCCCGTCCTGGCCTTGTCCAGCTTGGTCTCCAGGTCGCTGATCGCCGCCGCCAACTGGGAGACGGTGTCCTGGGCGCGCGCCCGAGCCTCGGGGCTGGTGCGCTTCCACTCGGCCTCCTCCGCCCGCCGCACGCCGTCCTCGATCTGCCGGAAGGCGCCCTCCAACTGGTCGCGCACGTCCCGAGGCAGCTCGCCGGCCTCCTCCCAGGCCTCCTGGAAGTCGCGCAGCCGGGCACGGGCCCGACGGGGATCGGAGATGGAGGGGATCTCGGCCCTGGCCTCGGCCAGGATGCGCTCCTTGGCCTCGGCGTTGACCCGAAGCTCGGCGTCGCGCTCGGCGAAGGTGGCGTTGCGCGCGTCGAAGAAGGTGTCCTGGGCCGCCTTGAAGCGCGTCCACAGCTTCTCCTCGCTGGCCCTGTCCGCGCGGCCGCTCCTCTTCCACCGCTGCATCAGGTCGCGGTAGGCGCGTGCCGTGGGACCCCAGTCGGTGGAGTGCGCCAGCGACTCGGCCTCCTCCACGATGCGCTCCTTCTCCGCACGCACCACCTCGCGCTCCTGGTCCAGGTTCGCGAAGTAGGCCTTGCGCCGCTTGGAGAAGGAGTTGCGCGCCGCGGACATGCGCTTCCACAGCGCCTGCTCGGTGGGGCGGTCGGCCCGGGGAGCCTTCTTCCACTCCTCGATGAGCTGGAGCATCCGCTCACCGCCGGACTTCCAGTGCGTCGTCTCCACCGCGACCCGCTCGGCCTCGGCGACGATGCGCTCCTTGATCTCCCGGGCCTGCCCGCGCGCCTGCTCCTGGGCCTGCTTCTGCTCGACCTTGCGCTGCTCGGCGCGGTCGGCCAGGACGTCCAGTCGCTTCAGCAGAGCGTCCAGGTCACCGACCGCGTTCGCCTCGCGGACCGAGCCGCGTAGCTTGTCGATGCTCGCCATCGCGGAGGAGGCCGACAGGTCGGTGCTGTTCAGCCGCTTCTCCAGCAGCTCCACCTCGGTGACGAGGGAGTCGTATTTGCGGCGGAAGAACGCCAGGGCCTCCTCCGGTGCCCCCGCTTGCCACGATCCAACGACCCGTTCGCCTTCGCTCGTGCGCACGTAGACCGTGCCGTCATCGTCTACGCGGCCCCAAGGGTCCGTGGTCACCGTGTCCTCCTGCTGTCATGAGCCCGGCCGTGGGACGGGTTCGGGTCGTCGCGTCGTGTCCTCGCCGGTCGTAACGGGGACCGCCGTGCTCAGCACGATATCCGTACGATTCGGTGGGAGGTGCCGCGCCGTGATTCACGTCTGCGCGGATCAGAGCGTCCGCGCGTCCTTGGGCGCTGGTCCGGGTCGCCCTCCCGCCCAGCGGAGGCGCAGGTCGGGGCATCGGTGTACGCCAAGGACGGTGACCAATATGGCATTACCACGCGGTTTGGCAAAGAGGCCGGGCGCGCGCGGTGATCGAATGGTGATCAAACGCTTTCTCCCCGCGGCGATCGGGTCGCCACCCCTTCCGCACGTCGATAGGCTCTGGACTCGGGGGTTCCCACCGTCGAGGATCACGAACCGGCGGCCCCATGACCGCGCACCCGACCGAGGACAGGACGACACTCGCCGTGCTCATCGCCGCACTTCCCACCGGGCCCCTCGCCGCGAACTGTTACGTGCTCGCACCGGCCCCGGACGGTGACTGCGTCATCGTCGACCCGGGACAGGAGGCCGTGGAGCAGGTCGACAAGGTGCTCTCCGAACATGGATTGAGGCCCGTCGCGGTGCTGCTCACCCACGGCCACTTCGACCACGTGTGGTCGGCCGGGGAGGTGTGCGCGCGCCACGGCGTTCCCGTCCACCTGCACGCCGCGGACCGAGGCCTGCTGACCGAGCCCGGCAGGGGCGTCGACCCCGGCTTCGCCGCGCAACTGTCGGCCCTGCTGGGCCCGGGCCCGTACACAGAGCCCGACGACCTCGTGGAGGTCTCCGGCGGCGATGTCCTCACCCTGGCCGGAATGGACCTGACGGTGGAGCACACCCCCGGCCACACGCCCGGCTCGGTCGTGTACACCGTGACCACCGAGGACGGGGTGCCGGTGATGTTCGCGGGTGACCTGGTCTTCGCCGGCTCCATCGGACGCACCGACTTCCCCGGCGGCGACCACGAGGCCATGGTGCGCAGCCTCGCCGATGCCGTGCTGGGCCGTCCCGACCAGACCCGGATCCTGCCCGGCCACGGCCCGGCCACCACCGTCGAGCGCGAGCGCGCCACCAATCCCTACCTGCGTGACATCGCCGGCTGAACCCCGGTTCGGTGGACACCGTCACGCAGGGACCATCGTGTACGACCACTCGACGGCGCCGACGCCTCCACCGCGCGGCCCTTCGCCCGTACGACGGACGAGACATCCGCACCGGCCCCGCCTGGTCGCGGGCCCCGGTGGCCCGCACACCGACCTTTCGGGACCCCCGAGCGCGCGTGGATCGGGTGCGCAGGACCGGCCCGCGCCAAGGCGCAGGTCGGGCACACTTGACATGAACAAGACGCTGAAGGAGAAGTCCGTTGATACGCACGCATGAGGCAGGTGCGTTGCGCGCCGAGAACGCCGGCGCCACCGTCGTCCTGGCCGGCTGGGTGGCCCGCCGCCGTGACCACGGCGGTGTGGTCTTCCTCGACCTGCGCGAGGCCTCGGGCGTGGTCCAGGTCGTCGTTCGCGAGGACGACCTCGCCCACGACCTGCGCGCCGAGTACTGCATCAAGGTCACCGGGTCGGTCCGTGTCCGTCCCGAGGGCAACGAGAACCCCGAGATCCCCACGGGTGCCGTGGAGGTCGTCGCCGACGAGATCGAGGTGCTCAGCGAGGCCGCGCCCCTGCCCTTCCAGCTGGACAGCGCCGCGGACGTGGCCGAGGAGACCCGTCTGCGCTACCGCTACCTGGACATCCGTCGTCAGGAGATGGCGGAGAACCTGCACCTGCGCTCCAAGGCGACCTACGTCGCCCACGATGTCATGCGTGACCTGGGGTTCACCTACATCGAGACGCCCTACATGACACGGTCCACACCGGAGGGCGCCCGTGACTTCCTCGTCCCGGTCCGCCTCCAACCGGGTCACTGGTACGCCCTGCCGCAGTCCCCGCAGCTGTTCAAGCAGCTGCTCATGGTCGGCGGTATGGAGCGCTACTACCAGCTCACCCGCTGCTTCCGGGACGAGGACCTGCGTGCCGACCGCCAACCGGAGTTCACCCAGATCGACCTGGAGATGAGCTTCGTCGACGAGGAGGACATCTTCGCCGTCGGCGAGGAGCTGTTCACCCGTCTGCTGCGCGAGGTGCGCGGCATCGAGCTTCCCGAGCGCTTCCCGCGCATGCGCTTCGCCGAGGCCATGGCCCGCTTCGGCACCGACAAGCCCGACCTGCGTTTCGGTCAGGAGCTCGTCGAGATGACCGAGTACTTCGCCAAGACCTCCTTCCGGGTCTTCCAAGCGCCCTACGTGGGTGCCGTGGTCATGCCCGGTGGTGCCTCCCAGACCCGCAAGGAGCTGGACGCCTGGCAGGAGTGGGCACGTTCGCGCGGCGCCAGGGGACTGGCCTACGTCCTCGTTCAGGAGGACGGCACCCTGGGCGGCCCGGTCGCCAAGAACCTGTCCGAGGACGAGCGCGGGGGCCTGGCGGCCAAGGTCGGCGCCTCGCCGGGCGACGCGGTGTTCTTCGCCGCGGGCGGGCGCTCCGAGAGCCAGGAACTGCTGGGCGCCGCCCGGTTGGAGATCGGCAGGCGCTGCGACCTGATCGACACCTCCGGCTGGGAGATCCTGTGGATCACCGACATGCCCCTGTTCGAGGAGGGCGACGAGGAGGGCACCTGGAAGCCGGTCCACCACCCCTTCACCGCGCCGGCGGTGGCGGACGAGGCCGACTTCCAGGACCACCCGGGAACCGCCGGCTCGCGGGCCTTCGACCTGGTGCTCAACGGCTACGAGTTGGTGTCGGGATCCGTCCGTATCCACCGGGCGGAGATGCAGCAGCGGATCTTCGACGTCATCGGCCTGAGCAAGGCCGAGGCCGAGGCGAAGTTCGGATTCCTGCTGGAGGCGTTCAAGTTCGGCCCGCCGCCGCATGGTGGCCTGGCCGTGGGCTGGGACCGCATCATCATGCTCCTGGCCGGGCAGCCCACCATCCGCGAGGTCATCGCCTTCCCCAAGACCGCTTCGGGCGGTGACCCGCTGACCGGTGCCCCCACCCCGATCACCGCGGAGCAGCGGTCCGAGGCAGGGGTGGACGCCGACCCCGAGGCGGAGGAAAAGGCGAAATAGGGCACGGACCCTTCTTCGGGGCGGTGCGCGGTCCGTGCACCGCCCCCACGTGCACGTGGGGGCCGGATTCCTCCTCCTATGCGCCCGATCCACATGGTTACGCCGAAAAAACGCCGGTTATCGGGTGCGGGCCCGGCCGGAGGCGGACTCACTATCCCAATACGGATGCGTTGGGGGCCGCCATCCCCTACCGTTGAGGGCGAATCACCCCTCCCGCGCCGTGGTGGAGCACGTGTTGTGGAGTGAACACGATGCATGCACGGAGATCTCCGTGCGCGTTCGGCAGCGGTGGTGGAGTGAGTTCTGTGCCATCGAGTCACGCGAGCGTAACGATT